>JAUCGL010000300.1 GCA_030378105.1 Candidatus Halobeggiatoa sp. HSG11
AAGAGCTAAAATTCATATAGCTTTTAAAACAATATGTTAAAAACTTACCAAGTAAAAGTCTCTAAATAGTAAATTCTAATTATATGATTTTTAAAATAATTATTTAGCTCTTAATTCACATTTAATATGTTCTTTACATAATTTTTTATCTTTTTCAAAACAATAAATCAAAGATATTTCAGTGTCATTCCATTTAGAATCAGAATCAAAACTGATAGATAACGTACCATTTTTATTAGTTAAATATGCGATTCCTAAACCTTCAGCTTCTTGCTCAATTTCATTTTTAACATCATTGGCAAGTAGTACTTTTTCCATATATATAAATTTTTCTTCTTGAATTTCTTGGCCTATAAGTGGCGATTGTATTAATGTTAGTAAAATTGTCTGTGATTCACGATCCGTATCATGTAACCAATCAAGAATAGTGTAGTTCGTTGAAATTATTATTTGAGTAAAATCATTTTTTACCCTCAACTGTGAAAAACCCAATTTTTCAGCGGCCTTGCAAGTTTTCAATAATGTTTGCATCCATACCATTGCTTGAGTTTTATTTTTGGCCAAATTAACAGCAGATAATTCATTAAAAATATATTCCATCACATAAACTCATATTAGTTCAAAAAGTAACCGATTCCATTCATCAAAAAACCTTCTGGCCATTTGTCTATTTTGCCATTATCATCAAGTTTTGGAGTGAAAATTGAAGTTGCATGTTCTTCTTGTCCTTCCTCTCTATGGAAAAAGAAAATTTTTACATTATCTGCATTAATTACATGATATTCAGAATCTTTTTTGGCAGCAACTCTTATACCATTTAAAACATGGTCACTATGTGTTTCTATAAAAAATTGTACACCTTGCCCGGCAGCAAGTGCCATTAAATGTCCTATCCTTGATTGCCCTCTTGGATGTAAATGAGCTTCAGGGTTTTCAATTATTAAAATATCTCCTTTTTTGGCAGACAAAATAGCGACAATAACCGATAAAATATAAGTAATTCCAAAACCAACATTAGTTGGACGAAATTCATTAGTTGTTACATTTAATCTACCAGCATCATATTGAAAAGCAAGTTTAACTTTGTCCATATTAGGGTAAAGTTGAGTTTTCAAACTAATACCTGGACTAATTTCTTGTAACCAAGCTTCAACGTTTTTTAATAAAGTTGAATCATTTTCTGTTACAGATTGATGTTTAAGTTCGGGAATAGCCAATTCTTTTTCTTTATTTAAGGCAAGATAATGAGTAGCAAATTCACCACGATTACCCAATTGCTTACGTTTTATAACTTCATAAGCCGAAGTTTCAAATGAAGATTGGGGACTAACTCTTTCAGCACTTAAATATTGAAAACCTTCTTTGAAAAGGTTCAAATTAAAAAAATCTTCATTAACATTGCTGTCTACACATGTTAATACATCATTATTCTTACTAATACTATCTGTGGCATTAGCATTAAAAGTCCATTTTGCTATTTGATTATCGGTAATTTCTAGTTCAAAATAGATATTTTTTTCCTCTCCATATTGAGAATAAACATCACGATTTAGCCCAATATTAACTAGATTACCATTAAGTCCTAGTTCTTTATTTTGGAGTAAATTTTGTAAATATGATTGTCTTAATAACAGCAAAACTTGTAAAAAACTTGACTTGCCCATACCATTTAAGCCAGTAAATAGATTTAGATTACTGAATTCAAGTTCTGCTGATTTTAATGCTTTAAAATTTTTAATTTTATAGGACTTACGCATTGACAAACATAATAAAGTGTGAATTGCATTAAAATCATATATTTATTACAATATAAACTAATTAATTGTCATTCCCACGAAAGTGGGAATCTAGCGATCTCAAAGATT
>JAUCGL010000301.1 GCA_030378105.1 Candidatus Halobeggiatoa sp. HSG11
GTTCATGAATTTTATAACGTAATAATGAAACTGTCTTTTTACCATCAGTTGTTTGTAATTGAGGTGCAAATTTAGTGTATTCTCTCAACAAAAATTCAGTTTCAGGTAAAGCTTCATTGTTTTTTAAAGCCTGTTCCACCAACTCTTCTAATTCCTGAATGATTACTTCTTTAAAAGAAGTTTTTAATTCTTCTAAATGTTCTGTTGAATGGTGATTAACCAAAGACTGAGCTGCTGCTAAAGATTGTTTACCCTGAATTTTTTCTTCATAGGTAATTAAAAATTTTAACCAATTCTGTTGTTCAGTTAGTTTAACCAGTTGAGCTGCTAATTGTTCTTCCCATGCAATGCGTTTTTGACGTTGTTCATTAGTTTCAGCTTTGGGATATAGCGGTAAACTGTGTAATTTATTTAATGCACTACTTATTTGATTAAAATCTTGCCAATTATTTTTAGCAAGAAATTGATTATTTCGTAGTGCATCGGAATTGGCTTGCCGATTTTGTAATAACTCGGCGTTCAGCTTAATATCTCTTGCTTGTTGAGCGTGTTTGCCATGAGGATAACGAACTAAATACTTGGAAGCCAAATTAGCAGCTATCACTAAATTATCTGAAGCCTTAATAACCGGTTCCCATAATCCTTTTTCTCTCTTAGTCTGTAATTCAGTTAGATGAGAATTAGCTTCAAGGTTATTAAAAAACATTCTTGCTAATGAATGCCGGAAATGAGGAGCTGCTATGTAATCAATTAACCAATCTTCCGCTTCATCAAGTTGTTTAACACTTGTGTGAGGCAAGTTGGCAACAACGACATGTTGTCGATAATTTATAATATCAATACTAGTTTCCGCTATGAACCATAAGACAATACCAGTAACAATTCCGTAAAATATTTTGGTGATTCGTTTTTGCTGACATTCTTGTAATAATGTTTGGATTTGCTTGATTTGTTCTGAGTTTTTAGGAAATCGTTCTAACAATATGCGACCAGTTTTTTTACATTTTTCCTGACCATTCTTGACTTGTTCTTTAAAATGTTGTAAATCTATATCATTACGTTGTTGTGCTATCCAAATAAACGCATCTTCCAAACCAAATGCACCTGATTTGATGGAAGGTCCTTGTTCACAATCACATGTTCCCAAAGCACTTATTGGAAATGCTTTAAAATTACCTTCTGTTGTTGAAAAACGCAGTATATCAACTAACCGTCTATGAGATGGTGTTGAATTAATAAAAGTTTCTAGTTTAACTTGCTCATTATCTGGATGAGAGTAGTCTATATCACTATATCTATCCCATTTGGTGACTAATAATGCCACTGGAGTATCTAAAGCAACATTAACATTAGCTTCACGTAATAATAAACTAAACGTTTGTTGTAATTTAAATAAAGCTTCTGAATTATCAGTAGTTGAAATTTCTGCAAATACGACTATTCCATCCACTTCAGCAAATCTACGCCGAAGGTTTTTGGCTAGAGTATTAACATTCATTGGTGGATTTATTAATTCACCCGAATAATCAATTAACTCAACTCGAAAGGTTTGATGAGTTGAAGCAGTAAAATCATATTCAAATACAAATTGTTCATTACCTTTAGGATTCGGAGCTGGAAAACTTTGATTAGCTAATTTATCTATTGCTTTTTCCATCCACTCTTTACTTTGTTTTTGCAATAAATGCTCTTGACTGTTTTCTTTGCTGAATTTTGGAACTTCAGGCGGATGCCAAATACAACTATGACCTAATGGATGTGGGTTACGTTGCATGGCTAACGCAGTTAATAAACAGGTTTTTCCAGAACCAGATAAGCCATATAAAGC
>JAUCGL010000302.1 GCA_030378105.1 Candidatus Halobeggiatoa sp. HSG11
CTTCTTTTGTTAATTTTATTTTGTACTTTTTGGCTGGCATGGTGAATATCTTCGCTATAATTGATTTAAATTTATAGATAATATACCATATATTGTATTCCTCATAACAAGAATGTCAGAGTACTAGCTATAGTCACAAGGGAAGTATTCAAACTCATATTTACCAAATGCAAGTCTGGCACAAATTATTTGCAGAGCTTTTAAATGTTGTAATTATTAAGAAAATCAATCTAAAAACTGCTAAAAGTAAGCATGTAATTTTGTTCAGTAGCGACATTGAATTTGAGCATGAAAAATTGGTTGAATACTATCAAGTAACGATTTCAAATTGAGTTTAACTTTTGTGATGCGAAACAGTTTTGGAAAGTTACGAAGATTTTATGAATATTAATAAGTTGGCTGTTTATAATGCAGCTTACTCTTGCTGTGTTCATGGTTAATTTATCTTCTGTATTGTTACGACAAAATGCTTTGTTTGGAATTAGCATTAATGATCTTAAAGCATATTTTCGAGCAAGAAAATACATGCTTGATGTTTTTAAATTATCTGACCAAAAGGCTGATCCAATTTTAATTGAACGTACTATTTATAATGTTTCTTCACGTGGGCGAGTTAATCTTTCTGTTTGTTTGCTTGTAATTTATATGGGTTCTGGCGAAGATATTAATTAAATGTTTGTCTTGTCAAGGCGTAAGTCCTAAAATACTTATATTTTAAATATTGTTATGTTGAATATACATCTATACAGGTTTGGACAGCATAACTTAAACTTTTATAATTTGCCTTGCCAGTACCAGCCAAATTTAAAGCTGTACCGTGACCAACCGAAACTCTTAAAAAAGGTAATCCCAGAGTTATATTTACCACTTCTGCAAAACCATATTGCTTAACCATTGGCAATCCCTGATCATGATACATTGCCAATACCACATCAACATAAGATAATATTTCTGGAAGAAAAGCTGAATCTGCTGGAACTGGCCCTTGCAATTGTAATCCTTCAGCCCGTAACTTATTTAAAGTAGGGATAATGGTAGTAATTTCTTCAGTTCCCAAATGCCCATCTTCGCCTGCATGTGGATTCAAACCGCAAACTAAAATACGTGGAGTAGATAAACCAAGTTTACTTTGCAATTCAACATGTAAAGTTTTGATAATAGCTTCTAAACGCTGTGAAGTTATGGCACTACTTATTTGAGACAAAGGCAAATGAGTTGTTGCCAAAGCCACTCGCAATTCTGGTCTTGCCAACATCATTACCACATTTTGAGAAGCACATTGATGAGCTAAAAATTCTGTGTGACCGGTAAATTTAATTCCAGCATCATTGATAATTCCTTTATGAACTGGAGCGGTTACTAAAGCATTAAAATGACCATCTAGGCAGGCTTGACAAGCTTGTTGAATGGTTTCTAATACATATGCAGAATTATTAACATTTAACTGTCCACATACAGTTGGCTGATGAACATTAATTGGAACAACATTAAGACAAGCGGGTTCATGTGGCTGAATAGATTTAGCAATATTTAATGGTAAACCTAGTTGAGATGCTCGTTGTTGCAATAAATTCGGATCTGCAAATACTACCAGATAAGCATTAAATTGCTCTTGAGCCATTTGTAATAAAATATCGGGGCCAATTCCGGCCGGTTCTCCGACAGTTATCGCAATTTTAGGAATATTAATAAGTTGGCTGTTTATAATGCAGCTTACTCTTGCTGTGTTCATGGTTAATTTATCTTCTGTATTGTTACGACAAAATGCTTTGTTTGGAATTAGCATTAATGAGCTTAAAGCATATTT
>JAUCGL010000303.1 GCA_030378105.1 Candidatus Halobeggiatoa sp. HSG11
CTAGAAGACGTTGGAAAAATGGTTCTTGGCATGGATTCAGTGATTGGAATAGAACTAAAGAAACAAGTATTTGGAACTATCAGCACCTTGGATAAACTAGATACCAAAGGAGAGATAGAGTGGCAGCTAGTTCTTAGTCAAGTATTTGAGAATCTTGGTTTTCAGCATAATTACCCAATCGGCAAATACCGAGTTGATTTCTTCGTCAAAGACCTAAATTTAATCCTAGAATGCAACGGTTATGACAACCATATTTCTTACGATCCAATAGCAGAAACTAAAAGAGAGAAATTTATCACCAAAAATTACGGTTTAGTTCGTTTCCATCATTTGATAGACTGGAAAACATTGGTTAATGGGATATTAAGAACAAAAGTTGGAGATACAACTGTGTTGTACAATGTGGAGCATACTAATAATTCTCCATCAGTTTCAAATGTTAATTCTATCTCACCTCTAAAGTCTAACTTCTGAACAGGATTTAACAGATAACACGGATAGACAGGATTAAAACCATTGATGATTGGAAAATGTAGAATTTTGAACAAGATTGTCCAAATTAAAGGGGTTTAATCCTGTTAATCCGTGTTATCTGTTAAATCCTGTTCAAACGCTTCTTATTCCAACCAATTTGTATATCCAAAAACACCTCTGGTATAATCTAATCATCATTACAATATGGAAAAATTATGCAAAAATTACAAGCTGTACACTACGGAGAAGTAGAATTAATCCCCGGAATAAAATGTGATGGATATGTGTTATCTGATGGGACTGCATGTTTGAGTGAACGTGGGACTGCAAAGCTTTTGGGAATGAAACATCCAACGTTAAGGAACGTGGTAGCTAACTGGCCTCCAAAAATACTTAAACCGTTTGTTGATAAGGCTTTGAACGTGGTAGTCAACTCAGTAAAAGTTGTAGCTAAAAATAGTCACCATAAAGGCAGAAATATTACTGTTTATGATAGTGTCTTTATTGAAAATCTTATTCGTAGCTATTCTTTAGCATTAGCCAGCCATTCTTTGAAAACAACCCAAATACACGTTGGTGACCGTTGCGTTACTCTAGCCTGTTCTCTAATTAGAACCGCTCTTGAAGCAGCCATAAAACAAGCCTGTGGCCTCAACCCCAACATCCAAAAGATTGCCCAAAAGAGTTACACAGATATAGTCAAATTACTGAAAGATTTTAACTTTCCTTGCTCAATAGAAGGTGATATTGCCACCAAAAAAGACATCGCCAAATTCACCGAACTGCCAATCAGCACTATCAACTACTACCTTAAGACCCATACCGAAGCCATCAACACAATTCAACTTGACATTCCAACCATCAGACAATCTGGCTCTACAGCTAATCGTATGAATGGTTATTCACTAGAAGACGTTGGCAAAATGGTTCTTGGCATGGATTCAGTGATTGGAATAGAACTAAAGAAACAAGTATTTGGAACTATCAGCACCTTGGATAAATTGGATACTAAAGGCGAGATAGAATGGCAACAAGTCCTTAGTCAAGTATTTGAGAACCTTGGTTTTCAGCATAATTACCCAATCGGCAAATACCGAGTTGATTTCTTCGTCAAAGACCTAAATTTAATCCTAGAATGCAACGGTTATGACAACCATAGTTCTTACGAGCCAATAGCAGAAACTAAAAGAGAGAAATTTATCACCAAAAATTATGGTTTAGTTCGCTTCCATCATTTGATAGACTGGAAAACATTGGTTAATGGAATATTAAGGACAAAAATTGGAGATACTACTG
>JAUCGL010000304.1 GCA_030378105.1 Candidatus Halobeggiatoa sp. HSG11
ATAGCAAAATACAGGTAGTTACAGCTAAAAATTCTTCCACCGTCAAACTGGTTAAAGATAAAAATCTGCTTGGTTTTTTCGATAAATCATCAAAATTTGTCATAAAATGTATCACATTGAATTATGGGAAATTTATATTATATATTTGGTAGTCCTCCAATATGTAGTGTTAAACCTGATTAGGTATTTGAAACTTAACATGTTTTTTGGAGTTATCACTACTTTTTGGAGGACTACCATATATTTAAATCGGTATAATGTCTAATGTCTATTATCTTATCAATATGTTAATTGGCATCCTTCATATTTTATAAAAAGTAAGTGAGCAGTTGTGTCGAGAATAGAGTGAAACGGATTTCCCGAAACAATTGCTTAATTTGGATTTCGGGAAATTCACTTCGTTTCATTCCTGAAATAACTATCAAATATATGTTAAAGGATGCTCGTTAATTCTATTAAAACTTTGTTAAGTAGACTTTCAGCAAGGAGAATAAGGTTATGAAATATTTTAAGTATTTGGCTTTTTTTGTTGTTTTGGTTGGAAATACGGTAGCATTTGGAGCTACGGATTGTGCATCAGTTACTAGAGATTCCACAGGTGGAATGTGAAGCTTTGGTTGCTTTGTATGATAGTACTAATGGTGCAGGTTGGACAGATAACACCGATTGGAATGTTACTAACACGCCTTGTAGTTGGTTTGTAGTTACTTGTAGTGGGGGGAATGTTACAGAAATTGATTTATCCGAGAATCAACTTAATGGTTTTATTCCTACCGAAATTGGTAATTTAACTAATTTAACTCAACTTAGTTTAAATAGTAACCAGTTAAGTGGCGGTATCCCAGATTTATCTCCCCTGACCGCTTTAACAACTCTTGATTTTTCTGCCAATCAACTGTGTAAATATCCAAGTGTTGACTACGCTCCTTGGGATGCTAAAGTTAACGTTTACCCTGATTGCAATATTATTCATCCTTCCAATCTAGTACTCTGACATTCTTATGTGAATTAAGAACTAAAAAATTATTTTAAAAATCATATAGTTAAAAATTATAATTTCAGAGGTTTTTAACAGGCAATTTTTTAACTCATTGTTTTTATAAAGATACATAATTTTAGCTCTTAATTCACATTCTTGTTATGAGGAATACAATATGACGAACATTATCCAGATAAAAAAATTATATTGGTCATGGATAATCTCAATACACATAACACTTGGTTCACTGTATAGCACATTTGAACCAGAAGAAGCTAGACGAATTGCAGAACGTTTGGAAATTCATCACACGCCAAAACATGCATCATGGATGAATCAAATTGAAATATGGTTTGGGATTTTAATGAAAAAAGTTGTCAAACGAGGAAATTTCAAGTCCAAACAGAATCTTAAAATGAAATTAAATAATTTTATTGATTATTTCAATACAACAATGGCAAAACCATTCAAATGGACATATCGTGGAAAACTTCTTGAAGTATAAATTATGTTAGTTCTATGTAAGTGGTTGCTGTACTAGGTAATACCTTTTTCGACATAATAGCAAATCGTTCAGACATATTATGCCCTCCGTCTATTGCCAATATACGTAAAGGTTGGCCATATACTGTTACAATAACTATTGTCGCATGTGCATTGTGAATTGTTACATAACGTTCTAACCTTAAAGGCCATGCTGAATATACAGCCAAAGGATTTTTCCATTTTTCTACGTACATGACCATAGACCATTTATTGCCCAGTTGTTTCAG
>JAUCGL010000305.1 GCA_030378105.1 Candidatus Halobeggiatoa sp. HSG11
GAAGATAGAAAATTTGATAAAGTTGTTAATAATGGGTCAAGGATTTTCATTTTTTATTTATGTCTGTTTTAGGTTGTTAATTAAACCTATTATGCTCTTTTTTTATACTTTTGTCAGGCTGTCAGGAAGCAACCATTTCTGCTAAAGCTTGGGTCCAACCATCATCAAAGTTATCTTTCTTAGCTTCTATGACACATAAAGAAGGACTTGCTAAACCACCATATTTATTTTTGGGAGCAATCAAATAATCAGGTTCTCCCACTAATCCTTGTTCTTTATCAACATTATAAGGGACATGTGACCAAACTTTAAGAGGATAATTTTGTGCAACTATATCCAGAATAGGACGAATAATGGTTTCACAAATAGCATATTCAGAGACATAATTTACTTTATCTCTTAGATTATTTTCGACTATGGAAAACAATAATTCTGAAATTTGTAATGTTTTTGCACCAATAAATATTGTTGTATCTGCTACTTCAATATCAAATTTTGTTGCTACTTCTTCAACTGACTTAAAAGTACCATAGGCCATTGTTAATACCTTTTTTATTATTTCCAATAGCCTATTTTATCATTATTTTCATACGTTATAACAAAATTATGCAAACTGTTACTCAAAATTATTCCTAAAAACTCGTAGTTCGTAGGGTGTATAGAAGCGAAGCGGAAATACACCAAAATCTCATAAAATCAATTAAATATTTTTTTGATATGATATGATTTAATAGGAAATTGTTTTGTTGGCTTATGGACTTGTGGTGGATTTCCGCTTCGCTCCTATCCACCCTACGATTTTTTATTTATTTTTAAACATTTTAAATATGAAAAAATGAAATACCCAATTTTATCTGAAAGCAGTTCATACAGTTTTGCAGATTACTTCAAATTAGTTGATTATAGAGAAGAAATTCTGGCATATTTTGATTATTCATTTCAGAAAAAAAACTGTGAGTTACCTCGTTTTCCTGATGAACTATCACATTTAACTGAACTCAAAACATGTTTGAATAGGAATATAAACTTTATAAACCTAACTAATGAAGCTGCGAAACGTGAGTTTATTATCGCTCCTATTTTGATGGATATTATTTATTATACTCAGACAAAAATAAGGGTTGAGTTTCCATTGACAGTTAATAATCTGTTAAAAGGTACTTTGGATTATTTCCTCGAATCGAAAAATAACTTACTAATTATTGAAGCTAAAAATAGTGATTTAGAACGTGGTTTTATGCAACTAGCAGTTGAGTTAATCGCTATTGAGAAATGGACAGATAATGAAATTTCATCATTGTATGGTGTTGTTTCAACTGGTGATATTTGGCAATTTGGTATTTTGAACCGTACCACACAATCTATAACCCAAGATTTAAATCTATTTCGAGTTCCAGCAGATTTAGATGAACTATTACGAGTGCTTATTGCTATTTTGAAATAGTTTTTGATTTTCACAAGCCATTAAAATTCTCTCATTCCCACGTGCTACGTCACTGCCATTAAGTTAAGGACTAGAAAACAATTTTTCTCTTCCGTTTCAAATAATTAAGTTGATGGCGTGCAGAACGTTTTTTTCGAAGAACTTTTCGGTTCTCTCTTATTGATACCGGATTAGTTAAAAATAATTTTTCTAAACGCCCAATAACTACATCAGATTTTTCACCTGAAAATAGGAGAGCCATAGCTTGAGATTTAATTGCATGAAA
>JAUCGL010000035.1 GCA_030378105.1 Candidatus Halobeggiatoa sp. HSG11
TTTCTGAGTCTGTTAATGGATTGACAAATAACATGTTTTTATGTTCTCTTGTAGTGGATGGTTTGAAATTTTATCTGATTATAGTATATCATATTTTTTGTTAAAATACTTTTGTGTATCTACATACTATAACGAGTATCTTATCAATGTGAGGTTTTGATAATGATTTTCCTTGCAACAAACCTAATAATTTTTGTCTTGTGTATTCAAGTAATTCATCATTACTATATGAACTATATAGTTCCAAATAAAATCTAACTTCTGCAATTAAGACTTGTTTCATTATGTGAGATGTATTTGCAGGGTCAATATTTTCAATAGAAAATAAATATTTATTAAGGTTATATTCATATAGTTGGTATTCTTTATTATTAAAATTTAATTTTTTCCTTAACAAAAACCGACTAAACTCCTGAAACAACACCGTCTGATTCTCCGGCAACTTTCCCCTCTCTCGCCAAAACATCGCAATCAACTTCAAAAAAAACGGATTCTCCGCCAACTCCCGATAACCCAACTTACGATCAATCAACTGCTTATACAAAACCTTCCAATCAACCAACCCCATATTCTTCAAAAACCGCTTAATCTGCCCCCGAGAAAACAAATCAATAATTACCTTCCGACTCTCAAACCGCTCCCGATAATCCAACTTCCGACAAGCAAAAATAAACTTATTCCGTCCAGAATACCTATCCGCAAACTGCTTCAACACCTCAAACCTTGCCCCATAATCAGCCCGTGGCATCTCATCCATACTATCAAACAAAAACACCACCTGCCCAGCTACTAACAAAGTATCCAACTGCTCACAAATCCGACTCCCCAAATCCTCCCCAAACTGCTCCAACAAAGTATTATCAACAAATTGCCTAACCGCATCACCACTATGCAAAGAAAGAGTAAAAGTATTAAGCGGCAAATAAATTGGAATCAATGGAGCCTTACTATTTTTCATCCTCTCAGCCAACTGCAACCCAATCTGTCGCAACGTAACACTCTTCCCCGAACCCGGATCACCCAACAACACCAAAGGCTCCTCAGACCTAAATAAAGTACTAACAATATTCCGAGTCAACTTATTATCCTGCCGAGAAAGAGCCGCATGAGCAGTCAAAAAACTCAAATTCTCCCCTCGTGCCATCTCCTTCAACACCCAATACAAAGGCTCAACCAACTTACCAGACTGAGCAATATTCTCCTTATCACTATAACCCAACGGCAAATTAAGCCGAGTCAACAAATCATCAAACTCCACAAAATAATCCTGCTGCCACCCAGCAACATCAGCTTCTCCATCAAAACGAAACCACCTCCGCCGTAAATAAGAAAACCAATGAGGATTAGCAATAAAAGAAACTGTAATAATAGCCAAGAATAAGACAGTTAAGATAATATTCATAATTAACAACTTATTGGAAATAAAAGGAGTTTCGCAGAAATTTCATGATGTCCCGGAACGTCCATATTCCGTGAACTAATCAATTTTACAAACCACATAAATAGCTTAAGAGTCCAAAAATATATGCTGATTTTAAGAAGGAAGTGGAGTATTGGAATTAAAAAAAGACGAATTCGTCACGAATTCGTCCTGAATAGAAATTTTGAAATTACTGCTTAACCTTTAAAAGTTTCGTCAATATCAGTATCGGCCAAACTGCGTGGCATAAATGGCAAAATTCTAACAGCCGTTACAGTCAACAATGACGCAATTGCAATGCCACTGAGACCTAACATGATTTCCCAAATACTTGGTGTATAAGAATATGTATCAGCTACAAAAACAGAACTAACAATTTCTTTGCCCGGAAATATTTCCAATGGATAAACCTGACCACCAATTATAATGACATATAATAGAGACATTCCACCAACAAGAGTCAACAATGATGCTGCTGCAATACTTATTCGACTGTGAGTAAAACGCTCATGATACAGAAGTGCTAATGGTAATATAGTTCCTAAGAACATATAACCACCCCAGAATAATACTGTATAAATACCACCACCGGCTAATATAAAATATTCGACTCCATGTCGACCAGTAAAATATAGATGAGTTAAATGATAAACCAGTACGAAGTAAAATACTCCAGCAATTAAAATACCTAATAATTTCTTTGGCCTTCTTAAAATACCATCTCCTAAGGAACAGTGAGTTTCCCAGCAATCAATCAACAGAACAATTAAAAATATTGCTAATCCTAATGACAAAGATAAAGCAATAAATAATGGAGCCATGATTGCAGTTTGATAAGCCTCCTTAGCTACTATAAAACCAAAAATCGAACCAGTACCAGTGGTAAGTATTAAACGCCAAGTAAACGCAATTAAACCAGCAGTAGGATAATAACGTTGCATACTTCTCTGCATCATAAACCATAAGTAAATGGCGCAAATAATTAAAAAACCATTATATAAAATAATATTCCATGCAAAAATAGATTTAAAATTATAAGAAGTCATTGCAACTATTATACGATCTGGTCTACCTAAATCTAAAACCAATACTGATAATCCACCGAGCAACAAAGTAATAGCAAGTAAAGCGGATAAACGAGCTAATGGGTTATAGAAAATTTTGCGAAATACAGAGCTGATTGAAGCTACATTTAATACCCCAGACGCTGCTAAAATAAGGAAAATAGCAAAAACATGTGGTATTCCCCACACAATCTGATTATTCATACCAGTAATAATGTGACCGTGATGTTCCATATTATAGGATGCAAGCAAACCTAATAAAATAAAAAACACTGACACAATTATTCCACCATAAAAAGCAAAACTTTTACCTTCAATAATATAAAAAGTAACATTTTTCATAATTTACAACCCTTGATAACGTACGCCCGGATTCAGTTTTAAATCAGGTCGTAAAACAGAACTACTCATTTCCTTTAATTTCTTGTGAATCTCACTGTCTGGATTATTTATATCACCATATATCATAGCTTGATGACCTGCTGTTTCACAAGCCTCTATACAAGCTGGACCTACTCCAGTATCAATTCGATATACACAGAAGTTACAAGCTTCTACTGTACCTTTACCACGTGGAGAATGCGGTTTTTGATTTTCCAAAGCTTCATGTACAAACGAACGAGCTTTATAAGGACATGCCATCATACAATAACGGCAGCCAATGCATATATGTCGATCTACCAACACAATTCCATCATCTCGTTTAAAAGATGCACCAGTTGGACAAACATCTACACAAGGCGGTTTTTCGCAATGCTGACACATAATTGGTAAAGATGATTCCTTACCAGTCTGTTTATCGCGTAATGTCACCTTGCGAATCCAAACAGGTTTAATTTCAATCGGAACCTCTTCAGTTAAACCATGCTCTTCAGTACAAGCATCTAAGCAAGCAGTACAATCGTTAATACATTTATTGGTATCAATCAACATACCCCAGCGAGTTGTTGATTTAACTGGTCTTTCAGTATGATGAGCTTGAGAAATACTATATAATAATACACCCGGAGCTATTGTAATAGCAGCTGATTTCTTGAGAAAATCACGGCGATTTTGATTAGAAACGTTCATAAAAATGCAATCAATCCCAACTAGGGAAAATTGTTGCCTCCTTAACTATAGATATAATCATTGGTAGCTGACATACACTATCTCAGTTTATCAAACTATTATCTATTGAATAGATATATGATTTAATACGAATTTTCTAAGTTTAACTTAGATTAACCTACTTGAATTTTTACTAGCTCAGTTGTTCTTTAAGATGGGATTTAAGGCATCCTTAGTTCCCAAAATATGGGAACTTAAGAATAATTAGGACTCAAACCATTTTGCTAACAATTTATCAACATTACTTTTGTTGAGAGTTTGTCTATCATCTGGGCTATTCCATATCTCCCACTGATAGCTTTTAGTTTTAGAAAAGAGCAATAACATGGTTTTATTATTACCACTTATAACATCTATTCTACCAACCGCACCAAACACATCAGTTTCAACAGGTTTCAGTATAATCTGATGTTCTCCCATACTTATTTCAAGAGTTTCAACATCATAAGACCCTAAATTATCATCCAATCTATTTGTAACAGTGTTAAACACAAAAGATGGTTTTGATAACCAAGATTGCATTCTTTTATACATAGCTCCAATTTGATTCACCCAAGTATTTCTTGTTTGGCTGGACGTTGTTTTGCTAGTATTTTTGGGCCTATTTTTTGTTGGAGTTTTAGTAGTAGCAGATTTTTTTGCTACCGGAGTTTTAGTCGCAGTAGACTTAGCAGCAGGTTTTTTTGCTACAGGAGTCTTAGTTGCAGTGGATTTGGCTGCAGATTTTTTAGCTGCCGGAACTTTAGCTGCCGGAGCTTTAGTAGTTTTTTTAGCCACAGGTTTAGCCACAGATTTTTTGGTAGCTGCTGGTTTAGCTTTTTTAGAATTTTTAATATTTCCAAAAATACTATCCCATGCCAACTTATCCTTATTATCTACTTTGAAATAACCATGTTTTTCCACAAATTTGATAATTGGATTGTTGAGAGTTAGCTTCTCAAATTTTTTGAGATTTTCTAAGTTGTTTTCAAATACACTGGCATTAGCTTGTACATTAAACACCTTTTCTTCACCTTCAAACATTTTGACTCCTTTACCAATCGGTTCAAAACCAAGAGCTTTAAGGGAGTCTAAATAGCTTTTTATTGCAGGTAAAATCTTAACATATTCTTTTGCCGGCACACCAATCATTTTTTCCATACGTCTTATTCTGGTATCAGTATGGAATTTTTCGATTTTAGTTTCAAAACGTTTCCGAGTTTGAGAAAAACCCCACAAAAATACCCCTTCATTGTTAGGAAATTTATTGGTATCTGGAACAACACATGAAAACCCGTTATTACGACGGAAACCATGTAACTCAATCAATTCTTGAGCAAATTGTTCAACTTTCTTTTCTATCATAGATGACATTATTTTCTCCGAATGAGAACTCAACACAGATTTGATACTATAGGGAAGCAAATCTTTATCATTATTTACAAATATTTAAACACTATATTTAAAACTCAGAAGAAAGATTACTTGCTTCCACATATCAATTTTATTGTCATATGGTAAAGACAAACAAGTAATAATGCAAGCAAATTTTATGTTTATAGTAAACTTTTTTTCAAAAAAGTTGAAAATTAAGCTAACTAATCAGACTGTACTGGCCCAATATCAACACTGAAAGATTCCTGTGGCTTACTTGTATGGCATTGAAAACAATCAATATTAACTGCTGCATAGGTATGACAACTACGACAAAAATGCTTTGAACTTTGATGGACTGTTGGATAGTTTCCTGATTCATCAGCAGTTACATGGCAATTAATACACGCTACCAAACTATGTTGTAAAGTACGCATTCCGCGTCGCATGGTATCATGTCGGTAATGTTTCAAAAATAAACCATGTCGTTGTCGCATAAAATCGGTTGGTTCAACACATGACTGTTCAGCTGAGAAATTACTTTTAGCTTTAGGTATCTCTGGCATAGGTACTTCTCCAGCTGACACTCCATTAACAGCCATAGCTAACAATAATCCACAACTTAGCTTCCCCAAAAATTTTAATATTTTCATATTCGCTACTCTAGTTAAAAATGTAGGGCGATTGCCCTACAAATTCAAATGAGGTTACTCTCCAAGGCCCATATTAATATAACCGGTAGGACATACATCCGAACAGATATGACAACCTATACAACGACTGTAATCGGTATAAACATAACGTCCAGTAGTAGTTTCCTTTTTCGGAGTACGCTTAACTGCTTCTTGTGGACAAAACAGAACACAGTTATCACATTCAAAACATAAACCACAACTCATACAACGTTTAGCTTCATTTTGAGTGGTTTCAGTACTAAGACCATTCATACGTTCGCCAAAATGTCCCAATACTTCATCAGATGAAACTGGTTTATCTTCACGTATATTACGATCTGTATGTTCAAAATGACCTAAAAATAAAGAACTAGGTGCAATTACTTCATTAAAAGAACGATCTTCATAATTATGTACTGCATAGTTAGCATCTGAAGTTCCACGCAGATCACCTTCTTCAGGTTTAAAATCTTCTGGAGATAATTCAGTTTCTTGCAGTTTAGATAATAGATTAAAGTGATGTACATCTACTTTAGGACGTTTAGTATGCTCTGATTGTGCTAAATAACTATCAATTGTATTAGCCACAATGGAACCATGACCAATTGCAGTAGTTAACAAATGAGGTCTGATAATATCGCCAGCCACAAAATGACCGGGCCGTCCTTTAACTTGATAAAATGGATCGGCATCAATAAAACCACGTCCATTATCTAGCTCTTCCAAACCATCTTTTAAATTACCAAATTGACCAATTGCAGAAACAATCAAATCAGCTTTAATTTCATACTCAGTACCGTCAATTTTAGTAGGAATCCCTTTGTTATCAACAGTACATTTTGCCATTTTAAGGCCAGTGGCATTACCATCAGTACCAATTATTACCTCAGTTGGCATAACACCAGCTTGAATATCAATACCTTCACGGATGGCATCTTGTACTTCATGTTCAGCCGCAGTCATTTCTTCAATTGGAAATAAAGAAGTCAATACAACATCCGCACCTTCTTTAGCCCCCAATTCAGCAACATCATAAGCAACATAACCAATAACTGAACCATCAGAAGCATTATCTTGAACAGTATTTTTAACTTGATCTTCTGGAATATGACTATAACCCAAACGCCGTGCTACAGAAGCTACATCAATTGAAGTATCACCACCACCAACAACAATAATTTTCTTAGGAACGTGATGAACTTTTTCCTGATTAAATTCACCTAAAAAATCAACTCCAGTTATACAGTTAGGAGCATCAGAACCAGCTGCTGGTAATGGACGGCCAGATTTACAACCAATTGCCCATAATACAGCATCAAATTCTTTTTCTAGGTCAGCGATACTGATGTCTTTACCAACTTTGGTATTTAAACGTAAATCTACGCCCATATCAGTAATACGTTTGATTTCACCAGCTAACATATCGCGAGGAGTACGATAGCCGGGAATACCATACATCATCATACCGCCTAATTTTTCATGATCGTCAAATACAGTACAACCATGTCCTAAACGACGCAATTGATAAGCAGCAGATAAACCGGCTGGACCACCACCAATAATGGCAACTTTTTTACCAGTATTTTCACCGGCTGGGGCCAATTTATAACCTTTTTCTAATGCAGTATCGCCAATAAATTGCTCAACTGCATTAATGCCAACATAGTCTTCCAACTTATTTCGATTACAACCATTTTGACAAGGTGCTGGACAAACACGCCCCATAACTGAAGGAAACGGATTGGCATCAGTAGAACGCCTAAAAGCATATTCTTGCCAGTCCATATCTTGGGGGGCTTTTTCATTTTCCCGAACTATTGATAACCAACCACGTATGTCTTCACCGGCTGGACAACTACCTTGACAAGGTGGAGTACGGTGAATATAAGTTGGACATTTATAGCTCCAACTTGCTTGAAATATATCATCTTTCCAAGCATAATGTTTGCTATCACCATCTTTAAACCTACGAAAAGAAAGCTTATGTTCTGATGTCGTCTGCTCAGACATCTTACCTCCTAATATTGATTGATAAATTTATTAGCCTGGAGTTTTAACTTCAGTAGTTAATACAATGGCATCACCAACTAATTGGTGAATACTGATAACTGTATCCATTTCAAAGCCATAATAGGGTAAAACTTTAGCAAATTGAGTCTTACAAATTGCACAAATTGCGGCCATATGAGTCACTCCATGATCATCAACAACTTGTTTGAGAGCTTCCATACGTGGTAATGCACCCTTGACTCGAATTTCTATCAAATCATCAGTTAATAAACCACCACCACCACCACAGCAATAAGTCTGATCTTTAATAGTATCAGGTTCCATATCATAGTAGTAATTACAGCAGGCTTTGATAACTTCGCGTGGAATGTCAAATTGACCACCCGGCTTATCACCCATACGGGTTCCCCGAGCTACATTACAAGAATCATGGAAGGTTAAACGCCGATGATCATTGGCTGACTTATCTAATTTAATAACACCTTTTTGAATTAAATCGTAGGTGTATTCACAGATATGTTGAGGAACTGGATAGCGAGTATCAAGAAAATCAAATGGTCCAGCAAGAGTATTTAAGAAGCTATATGCTACTCGCCATGCGTGACCACATTCACCAAAAATAATTCGTTTAACTTTAAGGTCTATTGCAGCTTTACGAATTCGCTGCGAAACCTTCCGCATGTTTTCATAACTACCAATAAACATACCAAAATTAGCAGCTTCAGAAGCATAAGAACTCAAAGTCCAAGAAGCTCCGGCTTGATGAAATACTTTGGCATAACCGATTAAACCATCAATATGTGGTTCAGCAAAGAAATCTGCGGATGGAGTTATAAGTAAAATATCCGCTCCTTCAACATCCAAAGGCATTCGAATATCTAAACCAGTCTCATCCTTAATATCTTCTTCTAAACCTTCTAAAGTATTGGCTAATGCAGGTTTTGGTAAACCTAAATTATTACCAATTTTATAGATTTTAGGTATAATTTCGTTACAATATTTCTGTCCTAAGCCGACAGTATCAAGAATTTCCCTAGCCGCCATTGAGATTTCAGCAGTGTCTATTCCATAAGGACAAAAAACTGAACAACGCCGACATTGAGAGCATTGATGAAAATAATTGTACCAATCATCTAATACATCTTTGGTTAAATCTTTTGCACCAACTAATTTTGGAAATAATTTACCAGCTAAAGTAAAATGCCGTCGATAAACTTGCCTTAGTAAATCTTGACGAGCAACTGGCATGTTTTTAGGGTCATTAGTACCGATCATATAATGGCATTTATCAGTACAAGCACCACATTTAACACAAGAATCTAAAAAAACTCGTAAGGAACGATATTTTTTCAGCAAGTCACCCATTTTTTCAATAGCAACATCATGCCAATCATCTATCAATTCACCCGGAAAACCCAATGCTTCTTGCATGTCTGGTTTAGCTACAAAAGGTCCATTGCCTTTCATAACTCCAGGTTTTAAAACTGGTACGGTTGGATAGGGCCTAAATTCAGGGGTATCAAATTTTGTTTTTGCCATTAGACCTTCCTATTCAGACGTAGTAGTTGTTGATGCTGGTGAAGTTTCAAATTCTTTAACCGCCCAAGGAGCAACATGGCGTTTTTCACGAGGATTGTCAACTTGGTTACGAGTAGGACTAAAGAATATTCCCGGTGCATGTAATAATTTACTAAATGGGAATACAATCATTAATAAAATAACCGCACTCAAATGAACTAATAACATTGCATCAGTAGGCATAGTTTGCCAATTGAAATCAAAACATAACAAGCTTAATATAAATGCTTTAAACTGTACGATATCAGTGCGAGTAACAAAACTTATTAAAACTCCACTTATTCCAATTGTCAGCAATAAAAATAACATCAAATAGTCAGATGGAGCACTGATATAACAAATTCTTGTTACAAACATGCGTCTCATTAATAATCCAAGTAGCCCAAATAACATCAAAAAACTACCGTATTTACCAAATGGTTGAGCTAAAACAACTAAAGTCCAAACCGGGTCCATAAAATAGCGTAAATGACGAATCAAAACTATCCATAAAGCCAGATGGAATATCATGGCAAATAGCCAAATCCATTTATTAGAACGAAATAAACTTCTAAAAAATACAACTTCTGACAATAGCCGTATAACAACACCTCCAGTAGTTAAAGGTGCTGGTGTAGTTGGTATTTTTAATGGTGCTGGAGTAATAGCATATTGATATACTTTGTACCCTAATCCGAATAATAAGATGAAGGTAGCGAAATAAAACGAAATGGCATAAAACGCCGTCCAAAATTCCATAAGTGCATCCTTTTAATGGTTAATTGTAAATGGTTAATTATTAATGAACTTTGATATACCAACCATTTAATATGCATTAACCACTTGAGACTTAAATTTTTGGAAATACACACATTTAAGTCTCAAATTTAATTAACCATTCACAATTAATAATTATTAAACGCAACCAGTTGGTTTAGGAAGTCCGGCAAATCGACAAGCCTGTTTAGCTGGGCCATAAGGAAATAACTCATATAAATATTTGCTATTACCTTTTTCTGGTCCTAATTTTTTGCCAATAGCCTTAGTCAACACTCGTACAGCTGGTGCAATTTGATATTCATCATAATATTCACGTAAAAAGTTAATAACTTCCCAGTGATTATCAGTAAGCTCTAACTCATCTTGTGCAGATAATATTTTAGCTGCATCTTGAGTCCACTCACTTAAGTTAACTAAATAACCTTCTTCATCAACTTCTACAGATTTACCATTAACATCAATACTTGCCACGATATATATTCCTCCAATGAGAACGGATTAAATTTAAAAATAATTAAGGCTACAGCCAAGATTGTACTCTTTCACTTGCTGTAACTAGGTCTACAAAACCTAAATAATCAACAGTTTCTATACCTGCAATAAGATTATCGGCTTTCATACCACGAGCTTCAAAATCTGGTAATAAAACGTGAATTTTGCAATTTTGCATAGCTTCGGTTAGCAAAGCTTCAAAACGAGTGCCTTTAGAAGCACCATAAACACCATCTTCAAACAATAACACACAATGCCCAGAACGAGCTAGACGTAAACAAGTTTCTAACGAATTAGTCTCAAAGGGCGATTTATTCACAATATGTAATGTCATTTCAACCTCTTAGAAACTTAATACAACGTCTTGTTGTTCCATTAAAGCAGCCAATTCTTCACTATTAACAAGTGAGATTGAAGGCTTCTCCGCATAATTATCATTTTCATCTTCATAAGTAAGATTCATCAAATCATCCAAACTCAAACCACGTTGCTCAAGGGAATCTTTATCTACGTATATTTTATTTATATCGTAGTCACCCAAAGCATTATAGGTAGGTGAAAAGTTTTTCATACCAATACCATCAGTAGACTGATTTTTTTTGAGTTGATAAACTCCATCATCAATGAATGCTAAACTCACATCTTGTTCAAACGCTGCTCCTATCAACACTACTTCCAGTGATTCTAACGCATAGATAGAACCATAAGGAGCCTTACGATTAACATACAAGAATTTTTTTGTTACACCACCACCTTCTTCCATATTATCAATCTCCAAATACTACCAAACGTTCTGATTGAATGCCAGCTTCAATAAGTTGGCCTAAACCAGAAATACGGAATCCTTCAGCAATATTATTAGCATCTTTACCATTACGCTTGGCTTCATTTTCATCCAATAAACCACGTCGCTGGGCTGCTGCTATACATACTACCAAATCTAGGTCATATTGTTTGGCTAGTTCAGACCAGCGATTAACAATATTACGATCATCTTGAGGTGGCACGGTTAAACGAGTAGCATTGTTTACCCCATCGTGGTAAAAAAATACTCGAAAAATTTCGTGACCCTTTTCTAAAGCTGCTTTAGTAAAATTATAAGCAGAATCAGATGCTTGATGTTGATAAGGTCCTTCACTAACCATTATACCCAATTTCATCACAAATTACTCCTTTAAGTATTTTAGAAATGAATATGAGCTGAAGCGTTAAGGCTATTACGTGCTCCACGCCAATTATCAACATGATATTTGGTAAATGGTAATTCAGTCAACTCAAAGAAACGTGGCCAACCAATCCTTTCAACCCAATCACCAATTCGTTCCCAATCCTTGGCATCTTCTTTATAGACTCGAAGAATGTTTTTAACAACGGCAGCAACTTCGGGCCAACGCGGAGGATTATTAGGAAGACCAGCAGCAACTAGTTTGTGGAAAGTCGGTTTGCTTCTAGCATTAGACTGATTACCACCAACCCAGATAGCAATTTTGGAATGTTCTGGATCGTTGATTTGCATTGGTGGACATGGAGGGAAACAAGCTCCACAACATACACATTTCTTTTCATCAACTTCAAGAGAAGGTTTACCGTTCACTACTGCTGGACGAATAGCAGCAACTGGACAACGAGCAACAACTGTTGGACGTTCACAAACATTAGCAACTAAATTGTGATTAATCTTAGGTGGTTTAGTATGCTGAATATTGATTGCAATATCACCTTGTCCACCACAGTTAATTTGACAGCAAGAAGTTGTCATGTGAACTCGGTTAGGCATATTCTCATTAATGAATTCTTCATGCAATTCATCCATTAGAGATTTAACTACACCAGATGCATCTGTACCGGGAATATCACAGTGTAACCAACCTTGAGTATGAGAAATCATGGTGACAGAAGGACCGGTTCCACCAACTGGAAATCCTTCAGACACTAATTTATCAACTAACGGTTGAACTCTGGATTCATCAGTAATCATGAATTCAATATTACTACGAATGGTAAATCTAACGTAACCATCAGCAAAATCATCAGCAATAGTACATAACTTACGGATGGTATAAACATCCATTTGTCTTTGTGTACCGGCACGTATAGTCCAAACTTTTTCACCGCTATCAGCTGTATGACATAAAACGCCTGGACGTGGACGTTCATGATACTTCCAAGCACCATAATTGCGAGCCAAAGTTGGGTGCATGTATTGGAATGGATCGGGTACCCCACTTTCTATAGGCATCCGTGGTGGCATAAACAACCTCCTAAAAAAAATTATAATTCTTAATTCTTAATTCTTAATTAAAGTCAAAAACTTAAATAGCAAAAGTTATGTTTGTTTTTAAGATTTTAATTAAGCATTAAGCATTCATAATTAAGCATTGCTATTAAGCAGCTTTACGATCCTGCCATTTTTTAGCTTCTTCATCCCAATCGTCCATTCTTATGTAAGAACTTTGACGTGGTTGTGAAATCATATTTGGATCAACTTCTAAACCAATACCTTCTATAAAATTAACTAAACCGATACGTTCAATCATTTCGCCAGTACGTTCATGTTCTAAAGCATTTTCTGCAAAGAAATCAATAGTATTACCAGCAATTTCATTTAATTGTTCATAATCTTCTTCGGTGTCTAATTTCATAAATGGTACAATCACAGTACCCATTAAGTCACCAATTTTCAGAGTACGTTTACCACCAATTAAAACTGTTACACCTTTGTCATCGCCAGTAGCTAAAGCTTTAGTCATAACATTAATACAGTGCATACAACGCACACAACTACGATTATCAACGTCTAAAGTATCGTCATCATTGAGTGATAAAGCATTAGTTGGACAACGAGAAACAACGTTATCAACTACATATTTACGGCCTTTATCAGCAATAAAAGTCTTAACTTCAGCTTGATTAACTTTCATGTCATCACGCCATGTACCAATGACAGCCATATCAGCTCTAGTAATTGACTGCATACAATCGTTTGGACAGCCTGATACTTTAAATTTGAACTTATAAGGCAATGCTGGACGGTGCATATCATCAATGTAGGTATTAACCAACATCCGCAAAACCTTCTGCTCATTAGCACAAGATTGTTCACAGCGAGCTGCACCAACACAAGACATACCGGTACGAACAGCTGGGCCAGCACCACCCATATCAAAACCCATTTCATTTAATTCATCAAAACAGGGTTGAATGTTATCGGTAGTTGTACCTTGTAACATGATATCACCACTTTGACCATGTAAAGCGATCAAACCAGAACCATATTTTTCCCAAACATCACAAAAGTCACGTAATAGTTTGGTATTATAGTGCATTCCAGGTGGTGGCATGATGCGTAAAGTATGAAATTCTTTGGATTCCGGATAGTTTTTTGCAACCTCGGAAAAACGTGGAATAACTCCACCACCATAACCAATAACACCTACAGTGCCACCTTTCCAATAACCTTTACGAGTATTATAGGAATGTTCTAATTGGCCCAGTAGGTCAACCATCATGTTTTGATAAGGTTTACCTTCATCTTTAGCAAGACGCTTAATGCCAGTGATAAAGCTAGGCCAAGGCCCACTTTCCAACTCATCAAGCATCGGAGTATTATGCATCGGTTTACCCATTTTTAACAAGCTCCTTTGGTTAATAGAAAATATTATTTTTCAGTATATCATAAAATACTAATATTGATAATATACTGTGATTAAATTTTTTATCTAACGAGAAATCTATTAAGATAAATTTAAAATTAAATACATACTATAATGATTATTAAATCGTTATCAATAACAATAACTAATAATAAAACTTATGTCTCAAGAAATCTTAATTTCTAATACTGCTGGTACGACTCAGATAGCAGTAATAAAAAATAATCAACTAGCAGAGATAATAGTAGAAAGAAATGATAGCTTACTCGGAAACATATATAAAGGTCAAATAACCAGAGTATTGCCGGGTATGAAAGCAGCATTTGTTGATATTGGCTTAAAACAGCCAGCATTTTTACAAAGTGATTGCTCTATCTATCAAGGCCAGATTTTATTAACACAGGTTATAAAAGAACCAATAAAAAATAAACAAGCTCGTCTGACCACTAAAATTTCTATTCCTTCACGTTACATTGTACTTTTACCATATTCACCTGATTTGTTCAAGATTTCTAATTGTATTAAATCTGTCACGGAACGCCAACGCTTAAAAAATATAATTTTATCAAAAAGTTCCGAACATGGGATTATTATCCGTACTGCTGCTGAAGGAGTTACAGACAAATTATTACTCAACGATTTAGACTTTGTGCATAATCTATGGCAAGATATTAAATATACAAGGACAAATTCATTAATTTATAAAGAATTACCAATGTATTTACAAATTATTCGTGATTTAGTTGAACCTTTTAA
This sequence comes from Candidatus Halobeggiatoa sp. HSG11, assembly GCA_030378105.1. Taxonomy (GTDB): domain Bacteria; phylum Pseudomonadota; class Gammaproteobacteria; order Beggiatoales; family Beggiatoaceae; genus DRQV01. The sequence continues at coordinate 14,870 of JAUCGL010000035.1, forward strand.
AATTAAAGTTGACTCACCGGAAATTTTCAAAAAAATAACTAAATTTGATAAACAATTTGAGTCGGATATAGATTATTATTCTGAAGAACGTCCTTTGTTTGATCTGTATTCTATCAATATTAACAGATTATTAGAACCAAAAGTCAAACTTGATTCAGGAGGTTATTTAATCATAGAATCAACAGAAGCGATGACTGTGATTGATGTTAATACTGGTTCTTACATAGGTAAAAATAATTTGGCGGAAACCATACTTACCACTAATTTAGAAGCAGCAATAACAATAGCTAATCAGTTAAAATTACGTAGTATAAGTGGGATAATTATTATAGATTTTATTGATATGAGAGATGAGAAACATAAACAACAAGTTTTAGACACATTAAAACAAGGCTTTATCAATGAACATGTCAAAATAAGTAAAATATCTAAACTAGGATTGGTAGAAATGAGTCGAAAGTATACTCGTGACAGTTTGGAACAGGTTTTATGTGAAAGCTGTTCAACTTGTGAAGGTAGAGGAATATTGCCGTTAAATGTTAATTAAGAGTTAAAACTGAATAGACCTGACAGGTTTCCAAAATCTGTTAGGTCTTATTAGCTTCGAAAATTGTTGAGCTATTATTTCTATAACTCAAAATGAGTGCTAGTTTGGCCTAATAACTGTGGCAATGAAGTTTCAAATAAAATTTCACTTTCAAACTCATCTTTTGTAATACGATTAATAACATAAGCTTGCATGGCTGGTTCTTGACCAACTATTGCAAACAGACTACCACCAACATTAAGTTGTTGTTGAAACTTTGGGTCTAATGTTGCCAAAGAACCAGTAAAAACAATCAAATCATAATTATTTTTAAAATTCCAGTCGTTAATGGCGTTACCAATATCAAAGGAAACATTTTTAATATTCAAAGACTTAAGTTTATATTTAGCATCCCAAACAAAATCTTTATAAATATCAATGCTATCAACAAATCTGGCAGCTTTAGCCAACAATGCGGTCATATAACCACTCCCAGTACCAATTTCTAATACCATATCAGTTGGATGGACCATTAAAGCTTGTAGCAAACGAGCTTCGATTTTAGGAGCCATCATAACCTGACCGTGCATAAGTGGAATACTAACATCGGAAAAAGCTTGAGCATGATAATTTTCAGGAACAAATTTCTCTCTTGGTACAGCAGATATTAAATCTAATGTTTGTTGCTCCAAAGTTTCCCAAGGACGAATCTGTTGTTCAACCATGTTGAAACGGGCTTTTTCTATATCAAATCTTGGCATAGTAATTATCCTGTTGTTTTTTTTAAGATTATATAACACAGTTATTTTTTAATTAATAATCGTAATTATGAATAAAAATTCAAAAGATTTGAGTCTTTTTTAGCTTAAGGAATGTGCAAGAAATAACTTAGTCAACTTGTAGGAGTTGCAAGGTCTCCTTGCAAGTTTGAAACAAGGGAACCTTATACTCCGAAATTCTTAAAAAATGTATTGTTATTACATATATATTCCTTAAGCATTCATAATTAAGAATTAGTAGGAGAACGTTGTTGGCCAGCTTTTTCTAAATCTTGTAGATATTTTTGCCATAATTGTTCTTGATTTTTGGAAATATGATATAACCAATCCCAAGAATAAATTCCACTATCATGCCCATCATCAAAATATAATTGAATGGCATAGTTGCCAACTGGTTCAATTTTCTCAACTTTAACATCTGCTTTACCAACTTGCAAAGTTTCTTCGCCGGGTCCATGACCTCGTACTTCAGCAGATGGAGAATAAACTCGCAAATATTCACAAGTTAATTCAAATTGTTCTTCAGTATCAAAACCGATTTTTAAAACCCCGGATTTTTGGTGTAGATTAATTTCAGTAGGAATTGGTATAGTCATGGTTATGTTTCTTTAAATAAATGTTTTTATTGTGATAATGAAATTCAAATTTAACGAACGTGATAGACGCAAGCGTTGTATCTCTACCTGCATATTATTTGATTTTGTAGAGACGCAATGCTTGTGTCTCCAGTCTCTTGATAGTCGAGTAATATCAGTTAATTGATTGCATCCATTGGTCTATCTGTTTAATTACATCATCTTTTTTTGCATAGTTAGTTTCGCTAACAATAGCTTTCAACTTGTCTAGTTCCTTAGATAAATACTTATTGTTATTCAGTATTTGTGATTGTTGAGTTGATTTAATGAAGTCAACCGTTTTATCCAAATATTTATCTACTTTGCTCATAGCAATAAGTTTAGTCAATGAGCGTAAATGTAACATTGCTATTTTAGCAGCTCTTTTAGGCGATGCTTGCATGTCATCTTTAATCGCAGTTAAAAAATTTACTAAATTGATTTGGTTAGGTAAATCCATTTTTTTCTTAGCACGTTTTTTAGCTATCTGGAAATAAAATTTAGCTCTTTTTTCCGGCCGTACTGGTACAAATTCAGATAAGTATTGTCCAAAAATCCAACCAGTCTTACCTGTATTTGTTTTAATTTTATACCAATAATTATAAAACCTTCCTGCTTTTTTTGGATTTCTAGTACGAGCCAACTGTTTAACAATTGCACCAAAATGTAATTGCTCCACAACGTTGTGTTTCTTGAGTTTTGGCTTAGAACGTACATTAATTCCAGATGCAGTTACAAGCTTATGTTTTGAAAGCTTATTAGTTATTATGTTTAATTTTTGGCCAACATATATTCTATACGGACGTTGCAAATTATTCCAATTAGCTATATCGGCTATAGTACAACCAAAACGTCTACCTATATCATATAAAGTATGGCCAGATCGTACTGTAAATATAGTTATTTCAGAATGTGGGTCAACAACTAATTCTTTTATAGTTTTAGGTTGAGAAGGTTTAGCAGCAACTGACAGAGCTGTAGACATATCACCTTTAGAAACTGTAGGAACTATTTTAGGAGCTTTTTTATTATTTGAATTATTGGTTGCAAAAGATATTTCAGTTCGCCCTTTGATAGCCTTAGACATTAAAAAACCAGTTGTTTCCTTGTCAGCATGTTTTAATGCCACTTTTAAGCTAGTAGGTATTGGTAAATAAAGACCTAATTGAACATTTTGAGTTTGACAAGCTGGAGCATTTGGTAATAAATTCAATCGTATAGCAACTCTTCCTCTATTAAGATGATGAAATGCGAATTGATTCAAAAAATCTTTTGCTAGGCGATAACCACAGCCGTTGACCATAATTTCAGACCATTCTAAGGCTTTAAATAATCCATTTAACATTAATTGGTTTGGATTGCCAATTTCTGATATATCTTTATCACGCAAATTATTAACAATATCAGATAGTCTTGCCGTTGATGCTTCTGAATCATTTTTTGCAAAAGCAGATTTAATTAAATCATCATTTTTTAATGCCTTAACCAAATCAGATTCATTAAAAAAATTAGTAAGCATAACTTTACTACCAGATATTAGGTCTCTAGCAACAAATTTAGTTATAATTGAAGGGTGTGGAGTAGAATTGCAATTAACATATTCAGTTTCTTGAAAATTGGCAATATTGCCTACTACTGATAACAAAATAAATTCACGCTCATAGTTACAATTCTCTGAAGAATTATCTCCCATAAAATCAGCTTCAAAGTCTTGTTTGGCCAGTTCTTTGGCTGAAAATGTTGTTTTACCAGCTTTGGTTGCAATGATATCTTCTGAGGTCCAAGATATATTTAAATCAGCATTTTCGCCACTCCAAATAGTATTCCCTGAGACAACATGGCTGAAAAATAATAAAACTAATAATAATTTGGTGATATTCATATGTTTCCCTGTAGATATTTATGCAGATTAAGATAACTAACTAGTTTTACATACATTAGACATCTTTCCTAAATAAGTATATATACTTAATTAACTGAGCTTGCCGCAGAAAGCTTTTATATTCCACCGATTTTATCGGTGGTTATTCACATTCAATTCCTTTCAGGATAGTTGTTAAAACAACCCCCAATGGGGTTCACACTTGAATAGCCATAGGTGAAACCTATGGAATCAAATTAATTAAAATACTCTCTGCGTTAACCATCTATTATTTAGGAAAGATGTCTATCAAGTCAATACAATATTCTAACATATTTTTTTAAGTTCTAATTTACTAGATGACAAAATATCAAGCTAATTACATTAAAAACAAAAAGTTACTTGTAATGATATTCAGTTATCTTAAGATATTTTTCATTTATTGGGTTACATTTTTTAATTAATAAAATCTAACCCAATACTTTAGAGTATTTATACAATTAAAAACAATAACAGTATTTTATTCCTCTATTTTAACTGAATAACTACATGTTTTTTGTGGACATATTTTTTGAGTACCATATTTTTTTGTGGTTTTAACCATTAAAACTGGCCAACTACACTCTGGACATTTTTCTGCTAATGGTTTTCCAGAAATAGCATATTTACAAGTTGGATAACTTGAGCATGAATAAAAAATTGAACCATAACGTGACTTTTTCTGAACTAAAGTAGCTTTACCACATTCTGGGCAAGTAACACCTGTATCAATCGGTTTTTCCAATGATTCTGCAAATTTACATTTAGGATAATTACTACAGCCAATAAATTTACTATGACCTTGTTTTATAACTAAATCTGAATCGCAATTAGGACATTTTCTCCCTTCCACAACTTCTTGTTTAGGTGGGGTATATTCTTCACCATCAAGATTACGAGTGTAATCACAATCAGGATAACCACTACAACCGATAAAATGCCCACGTTTACCAAGACGTTTATTCAAAGGTTTACTACATTTAGGGCAAGCTTCATCCAATGTTTCGTGCAAATCCTGTCGTTGCACCGATTTCATTTTTTCATCAACTAGACCTTTGAATTTATCCCAAAATCTCTGCATCAAAGGAATCCACTCTTTTTCTCCACGAGCTATTTCATCCAATTGATCTTCTAATTTAGCAGTAAAATCATAGTCTATATAAAGTTCAAAATGTTCGGTTAACAACTTATTAACCACCCGCCCAACATCAGTAGGAATAAATCGCTTTTTGTCTAAATTAACATATTCTCGTTGCTGTAAAGTGGAGATAATTGTTGCGTAAGTTGAAGGTCTGCCAATTCCAAATTCTTCCAAATTTTTCACTAAACTGGCTTCAGAAAAACGTGGTGGAGGTTCAGTAAAATGTTGATTAGCAAGAATATCTTGCAACTTAATCAATTCACCAATCTTCATTGGTGGTAACATTTTCTCAGTACCATCAGACTGTTTCTTGTCATCTATACCTTCTTCATAAACCAACAAAAATCCAGGTTTAACTATAACTGAACCATTAGCCCGAAAATTATTGTCTTTATTACCACAAGCCAAATCAACAGCTACTGTGTCTAAAAGAGCATGAGTCATTTGACAAGCAATGGTACGTTTCCAAATCAAGGTATAAAGTTTAAATTGGTCAGGTTTTAAACTGGCTTTTATATCATCAGGATGGCGAAAAGCTGAAGTTGGACGAACTGCTTCATGAGCTTCTTGAGCATTCTTAGCTTTAGTTTTAAATTTGCGAGCTTGCTTAGGTAAATTTTCCTTACCATAACGTTCTTGTATCACTGTACGAATTTCATCAACAGCTTCATCAGCCAGATTAACTGAATCAGTCCGCATATAAGTTATTAAACCAGCAGCTCCATCACCAGTATCTATACCCTCATATAGTTGTTGAGCAGTCTGCATTGTACGTTTGGTTGCAAAACCCAATTTACGAGCAGCTTCTTGTTGTAAAGTTGAAGTTGTAAATGGACTGGCTGGTTGCCGCCGGCGTTGCTTTTTTTCAACCTTAGTAACTTCTAATTGACCTTCGGCTAATTTCAGTAATTTAGTTTTAGCTTTAGTAGCTTGCCCTTCTTTATTAATAGTAAACTGATCTATTTTTTTCTTAGCTAACAAATTAAGTTTAGCAGTAAAAATTCGGCGTTCTTTTTTACATTTTGCCTCTATTGTCCAATATTCTTGTGGTTTAAAATTTTCAATTTCAATTTCACGTTCAACAATTAAACGTAAAGCCGGACTTTGTACTCGGCCAGCAGATAAACCTTTACGAATTTTTCTCCATAAAACTGGTGATAGGTTAAAACCAACTAAATAATCTAAAGCTCGCCGAGCCTGTTGAGCATTGATCAAATCCATTGATAAAGAACGAGGATTATCCACTGCTTCTTTAATAGCAGTTTTGGTTATTTCATGGAAAGCCACTCGATGGACAGGTTTATTTTTAAGAACTTGCCGTTCATTTAAAATTTCGTATAAATGCCAAGAGATTGCTTCTCCTTCTCGGTCTGGGTCAGTTGCTAGATATAATGCCTCAGCATTTTTCATAGCTTTAGTAATAGCTTCAACATGTTTAGTATTTTTTTCAATAAGTTGATACTTCATTGTAAAGTTATTATCAGTATCTATTGCTCCTTTTTTTGGCAATAAATCACGCACATGGCCAAAAGAAGCTAAGACTTTAAAATCTTTCCCCAAATATTTTTCAATGGTTTTTGCTTTTGCCGGAGATTCAACTATAACTAAATTTTTCACAGTAATTTTCTAAAATGGTAATAAAAATATTTTCATGTTATACATTAACTCAATCTTGATAGCAACCTTTCTTAACATAAATTTTATTATTAATGTTCAACTATAAGGTTTTTTTTGCCCCTAAATATTTTATGTCTCACAATTCTTTTATTAAGCTGAGGTACTTTCATCCTTAATTGGGGAGCGGCTGATTAAAGAAATTATTTTATGCCCGTTCCCTTAAGTATCCTCTATGAAAATTATTTGTTATACTCATTAATGCTAACTTACTATTGTTATAAATCTTAAGTATAAACAAAATTATATCAATATAAATCATAAAATAATTTATTAACCGTATAACTAATAATGTTCCGTTTAACTCAATATTTAAAAGAATTACTTGCTCCTTCCCCCCTTATTCCAGCCCGACAACCACCAGGGCCAGTTGTTATTTGGAATTTAATTCGGCGTTGCAATTTAACTTGCAAACATTGTTATTCAATTTCGGCTGATACTAATTTTAAAGGTGAACTTTCAACTGCGGAAATTTTTTCGGTAATGGATGATTTGAAATCATTTGGAGTTCCAGTGCTGATTTTATCCGGTGGTGAACCATTATTGCATCCTGATATTTTTGAAATTTCTGCTCGTGCTAAAGCTATGGGGTTTTATGTTGGATTATCCAGCAATGGTACTTTAATAAGTCAAGCTAATATTAAACAAATTGCAGATATTGGTTATGATTATGTTGGAATAAGTTTAGATGGTTTACGCACAACTCATGATTATTTTCGTAGGCAGCAAGGAGCGTTTGATAAATCTTTACAGGCTTTACGTTTATGCAAAGAGCATGGAATTAAAATTGGCATGAGATTTACCTTAACTCAGGATAATGAAACAGAATTTCCACAGATGTTGCAGTTAATGGAAACTGAAAATATTGATAAATTTTACTTGTCTCACCTTAATTATGCTGGGCGTGGCAATAAAAATCGAAAAGATGATGTTTTCCATAAAATGACTCGACAGGCAATGGATACTTTATTCGATACTGGTTTAAAAGCTTTGCAAGAAGGTAAATCGAGAGAGTTTGTTACTGGTAATAATGATGCTGATGGTGTGTATTTATTAACTTGGGCAAAACAACATTTTCCAGATAAGGTAGAACATTTACGGCAAAAATTAATTCAATGGGGTGGTAATTCATCCGGAATTAACGTGGCTAATATTGATAATCAAGGTCATGTTCATCCAGATACTTTTTGGTGGCATTATTCTTTAGGCAATGTTAAGCAACGGCTTTTTTCTGAAATTTGGACTGATATTTCAGACCCCTTAATGGCTGGTTTAAAACAGCATCCTCGTCCCCTAACAGGCCGTTGCAAAGAATGTTATTATCAAAATATTTGCAATGGCAATACAAGGGTGCGAGCTCATCAACTAACCGAAGATTTTTGGGCTGCTGATCCGGGTTGTTATTTAGATGATGATGAAATTGGATTATAATGAGCATCCAAGCTTGTTAGGTTTTAAAAGCCTAGCAGGTTCAAATTCGTTCCCATTCATAAGAAGTACTGCCATTAAGTTAAGGAGATTGATTAGGGTAACCACAAGAAATAACCCCTACAAATAATCATTTAATGTAGGGGCATGTGGTTGCCCCAAACGCAAACGGTGAGCTTGTTCACCATTGGGTTGTTAAGGTCTTTTGGTTTTTTATCTTTTAATTGTCTGAATCAGAATTCACAGAATTATAGAATTTTCAGAATAACACCATTAAGGTTTTTAGGTCTTTATGTTTTTTAATTCTGTTAATTCTTAAATTCTGTAAATCCTGATTCAGACAATCAATCCTGTTCAATAAACTGTAAATTTTCCCTCATAACATCCAAATTAGGATGCCCATTAGGAAAGATAAATTCAAGTATCCCAATAGCTTTAAGTATATATTGTTTAGCCTTATCTTTGTTGCCTAAATCTTGATAAATCAGAGATAAGTTGTTGTAGGATTGAGCAAAATCTGGATGACTTTTATCTAAGACTTGTTCTCTTATATTTAAAGCTTTAAGAGCAAAATCCAGAGCCTTATCCAAATTGCCTAAATCTTGATAAATCAGAGATAAGTTATTGTAAGAAGTAGCTAAATTTGGATGATTTTTGTCTAAGATTTCTTTCCAAATATTATTAGCCTTAAAAGCAAATTTCAAAGCCTTATCCAAGTTGCCTAAATCTTTATGAATAATAGATAAATTGTTGTTAGAAACAGCTAAATCTGGATGATTTTTATCCAAAACTTTTTCATAAATATTTAAAGCTTTAAGAGCAAACTTCAGAGCCTTATATAAGTTGCCTAAACTATAATTGATAGTAGATAAGTTGTTATAAGAAGCAGCTAAATCTGGATGGTTTTTGTCTAAGACTTCTTTCCAAATATTATTAGCTTTAAGGGCAAATTCCAGAGCCTCAGCCAAGTTGCCTAAATCTTGATGTATTATAGATAAGTTGTTGTAAGATTGAGCTAAATCTGGATGATTTTTATCTAAGACATTTTCTCTTATACTTAAAGCTTTAAGAGCAAATTCCAAAGCCTTATCCAAGTTGCCTAAATCTTTATGAATAATAGATAAATTGTTGTTAGAAGTAGCTAAATTTGGATGATTTTTATCTAATACTTTTTCTGAAATTTCTAAATCTTTAAGAGCAAATTCCAGAGCCTTATTCAAGTTGCCTAAACCTTGATACACATAATATAAAGCAGCATAAGAAGTAGCTAAATCTGGATGATTTTCATCTAAGACATTTTCTCTTATACTTAAAGCCTTAAAAGCAAACTCCAGAGCCTTATCCAAGTTGCTTAAATGTTTATGGATAACAGATAAGTTACTGTAAACAGTGGCAATTTCTTGATCACCTTTATCATCATTAAACCCAATCCGTTCTAAAACTGCTTGAGCAAATGGCGTATATTTAGCTCCAGTTAAAGGATTTGTACTTAAAGCTTCATAAAGCCTATTACCAAAAAACTCCACAATATCCGCCACATCCTGATAAACCAACGGATAATTAGCAGCTAAAAACTCCTTAATAATCTGATGTAACTTAAAAGTTTTATCCTGCTTAATCAACCAACCCTTATCACTCAACTCAACCAAAATATACCAAAAATCCTTATTATCCGATTGCTGTAAATACTCCTCCAAATCCTGAAAACCTATCGCAAAACTTGGCATCAACGACAACCTAATCAAAATCTCTTGCACCTCAGCATCCAAATCAGCCAACTCAAACCTTTGATTCAAATAAACATTAAAATCAGTCTTCCGATCCAATCGCACCTTCGCCAACCGCCCATCCTCAAACTCCTGCAACAACTCCGCTACCGTCTGACAAGAATTAGCCAAACTTTTTGCCGTCAATTCAACAAATAACGCATGATAATCCAAATACTCTAAAACCAAATCAATATCAGCAGAATCCTCATTATAATAATGTAAAAACAACTCTTTAGCATCCGCCAAAGAAAATGGTTGCAAATTAAACTTAAATTTATTATACTTAACATCAACATCCAACCTAGTTGTTATCAACAAAGTAAAACTATTAGTCAAAGACTTAATTGATTCATTTGACTCCAAATCATTAATATCTTGCAAATCATCAACTAACAACAAACCAGATTTATTATTTAATTCCGATAAAATACTCTGAAAATTCTCTGGAATAGTATTAAACTTCAAATCAAAAATCGCTTGAAAAGCATTAACAAAATCAGTTTTTAAATCAGATTTAATAGCCACAAAAGCCAAATAATCATAATCCTTTTTATGCTTATGAAAATATTCAACTGCAAACGAAGTTTTCCCAACTCCACCAATCCCATTGATAATAACCAACTCATTCGGCTTTGCTAACTCAGCTAAATCTTGTAATTCCTGTTTCCTACCAACAAAAACCTCATTTTTCGGCGGAAGAATTGGCTTTAAAGCTTCCTTACTCCCCTCTTGAAAAATAGCATTCTCAACCTTCTCAATATTATAAATTTTATCTGCATTTTGAGTTGTAGTCATAATTTTTTTATTAACCTGATTTATATAGATAAAACAACCTTTTTTTCGTTTCCACGTGCTATGCTCATCATTATAAATAACTCCCAAGCAACAAATGTAGGGTGGGTAGAGCGATAGCGAAACCCACCATTTTGAAGGTTCGGTGGGTTTCCACTTCGTTTCTACCCACCCTACGAAAAACTATGGAACGAGATAAATCGTCTGGCGAACAGGAATTATTTAAACTCAGCTTTATCTATCTTCCCAATATTATAAATTTTATCTGCATTTTGTACCACAGTCTTATCAGTTTCAACCTCAACTTCAACCTCATTAAAATACCGCTCCAACTCATCCCTTAACTGCAAATGTAAATCCTCAGTATTCTTATAAACCGTTGGAAAATGCCCCAAACCACTTAATTTATTTAAAAATTCCTGTAAACTGTCTTGCTTATCTTGCTTCTTAACCTTCTTAAAATAAGTAAAAAGTTTAGGCTTATCAGATTTATGAAAACTTTTCCAAGCAATATCAAACTCCTCCTCAGTCCATTTTCCGACCTTAGTATAAAACAATCCCACAAACATATCACAACTAGGAATTATCTCATTATACTTATCCTGCAATCTAGTCTTAGACATTGAATTGCTGATAGTATTCTCCCACGCAATAACCTCAATCAAAACCCCTAAAGCCTTGCAACGCTGATAAATAAAATACTCAAAATCCTTGCGTTCTTGAGCCAACTCCTCCGATGAAGCCAAAAAAATTGTTATCGTCTTCTGCATAATTTTCTCCATTAACCGGAGTCCAAATTTTAATTTTCAAAGTTTGAACTCCTTAAAAATACCTACAAATAACTCACGCCAACCTTTAAAAATACCGCCAAGTTTAACACAAAAAATATCCAAGGAATCTTGGTTTCTATCTGAGTAAATGGCTGATAAATTTTAAAATTCTCCCCACATCCTCCAGCTTCCCACTCAGCATCATAAGGAGCAATCGGCAAATGCTGTTCAATATGATGAATCACCTTAAACTTAATCATATTCAACTGATTATAAGAACGTAACAACCGATACCAAACAACACAAAGAATTATTCCCAATATACTAATAATCAAATAAAAATCATTAGTTTGAGCAGACTCAACTCCCAACTTAGCTCCAAGATAAACCCCAAATTGCACATAACCAAGCACAGCAATAATGGCACTATTAATAGTCAAAAAGAATGAATTAGCATTATGTCGCCGACTACTTATTCTATCCGCCATCTCAATGTATAACTTATATATTTCCAAATAATGGGTCTGATAATTATCACCATACTTATTCATCCTAACCTTAAATAAAATTTCATCAATATTCATAACAACTACAACGCAACTCCCATTTTTTAATGGTTCCAACGCACCTGCATTAAAACTTGGAGTCCAAAGCTTCAGTTTTAGAAATATTTAATTTTAATACAAAATAAAACAAAGCTTTAAGCCTTGAATTCCAATTACTTAACTTAAATAGCATGGTGAGTTGGAACAGGATACAACATAATAATAGCATGTCTGATTCACTTTTAAGTACAACAAAAGCTATCGTGACAAACTTTCCACTTTAATTGACTTATCTTCTTCAGATAAAGCCTGTAACAACCTATTTATTTCAGTTTCCCGATTTTTAAACCAATCAACTGACCAAATACGATGAATTTTCCAACCCTTGCTTGCAAGTATCTCTGTCCGTAGCCGTTCCCGTTCCCGAATTGACTTGGCAGAATGATAATAAACACCATCATATTCAATGCCTAAAATATACTCATTTTCCCTCTCTGGATGCAACACTCCAACATCAATACCAGCAACTTGAAATACAGTTTGATAACCATGTTCATGCAAAATTTTACTTATAACAACCTCAAAATCATTAACTTCAGTATTACGATTAACAACTTGAGTTAATTGACCAGTTTCAGCATATTGCAAATAAGATTTTAATATCTTAACACCTTGCTGAGTTAATTCTTGATTATCCAGTTCTTGAATTAAAAGATGTAAAGTTGCCAAACAAGGTAACGAACTAATGGAAGCTTGACAGTTAATAATTTTAGCCGTAAGTTGGTCTAATATATTGATATTGCTTAATCATTTTTGAATATCAAACTTCCCAAATACCTCCATTTCTTGGCTAAATTTAGAAAATTGAAAGGTGTGAGACAACAGAGTTTGCAACAATGATATTCGCATCGGAGTGTCTTCACTAACTAACCAGTATATTAAATCCGGTGATAAATTGCCAACTGTTTTCAATTCTTCAATTCAATCAGCAATATCAACAATAACACTAACATCAATTTCAATACCATGATATGGCTTACCAAATAGCTTTTTCAAAAACTGATTTTGTTCTACTTCATTGCGTAAATGCCAAGCAGTAAGCAGATTTTGCACTGCACTATGAATAGAAATAACATGTCTATCGCTTAGGTGTGGCAAATGTTGCTGTAGTAAATTAGCTAATTTAACTATTTGATTACGCTGGCTTAATAAAGATATAACAAACTCGTTCACCACAATAGTTTGGACAGTTTTGAATAAGCATCTGAAATAAAGTGAGAATCCTAACTTATGATATAATAGAATTATTAAGAAAGGATTCCCATGGAGATATTAGAAACTGTTTTAGGAAAAATGTCAAATATAAACAAAGCTCAAAGAAACTTTATAATATGCGTTTACGAGGCAAAGCGAATTATCGAAATTTAAGTCGTTACAGTGATTATCATGAGAAGAGTTATTCACGCTGGTTTAAACGTGATTTTGATTTCCTAGAGTTAAACAGATTAAGCTTGGAATATCTGACAGATAAAACCATGATATTGGCAGTGGACTGTAGTTTCATAAGTTACAAGTGGTAAACATACTTACGATATAAGATAAATTATAACAACTGAAAGCAAGGCAAGGCTGAAAAAGGAGTAAGAAATCTCAACCATAAGCCATGATTGATGTAGATTATAATACAGCTTATAACCTGTCTACTCGTCAAACTTGTCCTGTAACAGGACCAAATGAAACTCGCGTAAACCAGTATTTATCTCATATTAAACAAGACTATATATCATTAGTGAGTTATGTTTGAAAAGCCCAGTGCGGTAATTCCACACGCTGGGATTTGTGACATTGCCATTAAAAGTTAAGGGCAACCATGAAGGATTGCCACTACGACAAGATGATGATTTGTAGGGGTAATACCTCATCAATTCGCTTAACTTAATGACAGTGAGGGATTTGTGAGGAAACAGTTCGGGCAACTGGCTGTTCTACCTCGTTGAACTTGAAAATTTTCGGATATCAATCAATTTTATCGGTGGCTATCCACATTTAACCCTTTCAGGGTTTATAAATCAACTGTTAACCCGAAGGGGTGAAACAGCCATAGAGAGTAAAACCTATGGCATTTTAAAAATCAAAAAATGAGGAATTTTAAGACAGAATAAAAGCTGTTTTTCGACAGGCTAGTTCAAGCCCACTGCCTGAATTTGCTTATCTTATTTCTAACTTAATTGTAAATATATGAAACAACTAATTATCTTAACATTACTATTTGTCAGTTTAAATATCCATGCTGATTGCTATTTGTTAAAAAATCCTAAGTCAAATTATTACAATCCCAAACCATTGTCTGATGATGTTAAATTGCCTATGCCATGTGATTTGGAGATGATTTTTCGTAAAATTGTGGTTCCCGGACAAAACTTTTGGGGTGATGAAAAACGAATTATCAAAATTGGTGATGATGCTGGCGATATGTTTGAAATACCTCTTAAAGCTTCTATCAATGGTTCATTTAACGACTCTAAACAATGGGCAAACTATTTGGGTAAATATGAAGTTACCAAAGCCCAATTTATTGCTGTGATGGGAATTGAAATATTTCAAAATGAAGTGACTGCATCCACTAAAAATAAAACCAGAAAATTTAATCAAGCAATCGCTAACTTAGCTGAACCAATATCCGAAATAAGCTGGCCAGTTTTGCAACAATTCATTCACAAATATAACCTATGGCTGTTTGAAAATCATCTTGCTGCCTTGCCTAAACATTTTGAACCCAAAAGCTCCGGTTATAACAAAATTCCAGGTTTTATCCGTTTGCCAACCGAATTAGAATGGGAATATGCAGCACGAGGTGGATTTATTAATGGGAAACTAGCAACCGAATTTGATAATAAATTACCTTTCAGCGAAAGTAAAATCAACAAATATGCTTGGAACTTGGACAATGCTAAACAGTTGAAACGAATTGGTTTAAAAAAACCTAATCAGCAGGGTTTACACGATATATTTGGTAATGTGCAGGAATTAACCGGTAACTTATTTTTACCAGAACATTGGTTAGGTAAACCGGGCGGATTAGTTGCAAGGGGCGGAGATTTAGACACTGAACCAAATCAATTTCGTTCTTCATTACGCAAAGAAGTGGAAATTTACAATTGGCAAACTGATGATAAAAAAATGAAGATTCGCCGTTCTTATGCCACTGGAATTCGATTGGCTATTGGTTCTAATATTTTAGTTAATAGAGATAGTTATGCTAATTTACAGCAAGATCATCAGCAATATATTAAAAACATTCGAGCCAAGCTACCAGTTTCCACCACATTAACCAATACTCCGGCTGCGGCTGGAGCTGCTTCTAGTTTACAACAAGCTAGTGGTGTTATCAGTAAATTAGAACAAAAAAATGAGCAGCTTATTGATAAATTACAAATATTTCAAAATGTTGGTGCAACGAAACGGCAAATACAAAACAGCAATAGAAAATTAATCAATAGATTAAGAGAAATAACTTATGAATTAAAAACTATTGATACCCAAATTGCTCAAGCTGAACAGAAATTGGATTTAGGTTTAACTGAAGGAGCCAACAGTAAAGTTCAAGATGCGTGGGTTTATGGAGTGTTGATGGGACAAGAAATAATAAAAATCACTGCATTAAATAAAAGTTTGGTAAAATTACAAGAGCTTGCTAAAATATCAACTAGGCATCAGGAAAAGGTTTTTAAAACTGAAGATAAGATAGTTGAACGAGATAAATATCTTAACGAACTGTTTGCTGCTTATGTGGAAAAGATACAAAAAATAAGTGGTTATGATAAACGATATGTTAAAATAGCTGTCAATAGCATTAAACAACGCAAACAAACGATTCGTTCTAAAGTTGTGTTACCACTGCTAGAAAAACATATTCGTAATTATAATTTACAAGTTAATTTTGATAAATGGTTGCAGGAATTTAAAACAGCTTTTTAAATTGAGGAAACAATTATGTTAAAACAGTTCTTATTAGTTATAATGACAGCTTCGCTGTTGTCTTGTGCAAACATGCCTAATTCTGCGGGTGATCTTGCCCAAAACGAAGCCTTACAAGGTGGATTGTTAGGTGGTTTGCTCTGTGGTGGAGCAGCTAAGTTGGCTGGTTTAAATCGAGAACAAATTGTTATAGCCACAGCCGGTTGTGCTGGTATAGGTGCTATTGTCGGACAACAATTGCGAGAACGCCGGAAAAAATATGCTTCTGATGAGGAATTTTTTGATGGTGAAATAAAAGTAGCTCAACAGTTTAATTCTGATCAAGTTATTTATAAAGATCGATTAGTAGCAGAAGTAAGTGAGTTAAAAGCTGAAAATCAGATGTTGGTTGAATTGCAAAACAAAAAAGGTGTTTCTGGAACCAAATTGTCTAAACACAGAACTGCAATTAAAAGTAAACAGCAAAAAGTTAAAACTGAAACTCGAAAAATGAAGGAAGAGCTTAAATTTCAAGAAGCATTGTATACAAAATTGAAAGATGCTAAAAATTCCTCCTCTCGCCTAGCCAATTTGAAAAAGGAAGTTAGCAAGTTGAAACAGGCTATTGTTGCAGTAGAAAATCAACAATCACAGTTAGCAGAACTGGATGATAATTTGATTTAACTTAAAATGTGAATTAAGAGCTTGTTGTATATACACCTATTAAAAAGCAAAAAGGACAAAAAAATCTTGATTCTGCTGATAAATTATATTCAACAGCCGTATCACGAATACGTCAACCAATAGAATCATTATTTGCTTGGCTAGAACTGAATCTGCTGGCAGAGTTCGTCCGTAATGCTGGACTTAATGGTTCATATTTTTGAAAGGTTCGCCGCTCTTCTGTTGGAGTCATTTGCGAATCAGCTCTTAATTCACATTTAAAAAAAGTGCTTTGTATGCAATTATTAATTATGAATGGTTAATTATTAATTAAATTCTATAAAAATATCAATTATTTATTTTGTATTACTGTAATCTATTTAATCGGGAATTGCTATATATGCTGTGTTGCAGTGGGTTCAAACTGTTAGTCCCAAGATAAAAGGCAGGAACTATCCAAAGTTATTTGGATAAATTTTTATGCGAAACGTTGAGTTAAAATATCTTCCAAACCCAATGCCCTCGGACTGCCCATGCCAATTCTTTGGTTTTGTCCTGAGGTTACTTGTCTGCCGTTTGATTTGTTATTATACGAGATTGCAAATCTGATTGGGGGGGCAAGGATTTGTTTACTTCGGTTCGTTCTGTTGTCAATACTGGTCAACGTCAAGGTTTCTCCGCTTTTCAATCCATTAAAATTACACTCTCTCCTTCCAAATCTTTTTTTTCTTAATTTCTAGTGGGAGTGAGCAATTACTTTAATTAAACCTGACGCTGGTGCGTCATGAAGGAATTCCCAACGAAGCCGTTGGGAACTAGAAAACCAACATTCCGTATTTATTTAGGAATCACATTGAGCTGTGTAGGGTCGGTGAAGCAAAGCGTAACCGACCATTATAATATAAACAAATATATAAATTATTAATTGGATTTATTTTTGGTCGGTTTCATTTCATTGCACCGACCCTACCCGGCTTGAAATGAAAATATATTATGTAGGGTGGGTAGAAACGAAGTGGAAACCCACCGAACCTTTAAAATGGTGGATTTCATTTCATTCTATCCACCCTACATTTGTTGCTTGGGACTTATGTATAACGATGAGACGAAGTCGTTGGGAACTAGAAAACCAAAACATTCCGTATTTATTCAGGAATCACATTGAGTATTTGACAACCAGTTTCATTAGCCACTTCTGCTTTCATAATAACAGGGTGTTCTATAGCTTCGTTGCTTGATTCATCAAACGTTGCAACCATTTTGCCTTCTTCAATATCTACTAATTCTGCTGAAGGTTCATCAGTTGAACATTCTGGATTAATTTGTGGTTCTGCAACTATTTTCATCGACTCACCCTCTAATTCAAATTCAGCAGTTCCATTTGCTTGAAATTCAAAAGTCATTTCTAAACCAAATGAACTAGAAATAGCGGTTGTTAATTGAGTTGTCGACAATAAAATACTCGGCTGCATCATCTGCATCCATCTTTCTGAAGAAGTGAAAAAACCATATCCATCAAAAACACTAAAATTATTGGGAATCTCTTCAAATGCTTCTTGAACTGTAGCATCAAACATCACCGCAAAATCACCTAAAATAACAGTACCATGTTTTTTAATTTCGACATGCTGTTCAGTTCCCATAGCTGTGATCAGTTGTTCAATACTCATTGGTGCTGGATTAAGTTTGATTTGAAATGATTCGGTAACAAACATTTGAAAACCATTTTCATCAATTGTTTGTCCAAGGTTTACATTTTCTGATGCTTCGCTTATTTCAGCTACAGTATAAGCTGATTTTTCATCCTCATTTGTGATAAGGATAACTTCATCAGATTGTGCTTCAACAGATACATTTTGATTTATCAATGTCGTTTCTATTTCTGTAACTACTTCATGAATATCAAGATCGATTTCCAATTCAGATTCATTTGCAGAATTAACCTCTGTTTCAACTTCATTCTCTGTCTCAACAACTTGAACCTCAGATTCATCTTCAGAGTTAACTTCTTCTTCAACAATTTCAACCTCGGATTCGTTTTCAGAGTTAACTTCTGTTTCTACTTCATTTTCTGTCGTGGACTCAGTAATCTCATTTGATTCCTCGGCCTCGGTAGTTTCAGTATTTTCTTCAATTTCTGGAGCTGGAATACTAACTTTTTCATAAGTAATCGGTAAGTGTTTTTTATGCTCTTCAGGTAAAGCATTAAAGATATGAGGTGCTATTTCCAAGGCATGTTCAATACTTAAACCATCCAATGCTTCCGGTTTAGGAGCAGCTAATTTAGCGGTTGTAAACGCTGGTATAACCTCAATTGGCATCTGAGCAAAATGTTCCGCTTGTAAGCCAGCACAAGCACTGATACTCATAGATTCAATCATAGTGAACGTAAAATTAATCGTTGTTGGTAAACTGCTGATTTGATTAGTAGAAGCCGATTCAAAGATAGCCGAATCAAAATTAGCGATAATTTCAGGTGTAAAAACAGCCCAAGAATCGGCAGTAAAACTTATCACTTGATTAACAGTGAAGTAACTAAAGACAAGAGGGGAAAGTTTGAGTGTTTGGTCCGGTGTCATCGTTTGAATAACTTGAGGCGGTAGATTTGTTTCATTAGCCGCTTCTGGTGTTAAATCAAATTGACCTGTTTGAACATTAAAATTCCAACCTTTAGGTGCTTGTCCTATATCCATATTAACAGCTAGAAATTCAATAATCATGAGATTAGTTATCGTTTCAGTGTCTTCCAGATAAGGAATAGGTAGTTTATTTTTTAAAGGAGCATCTAAATCATTAATCACAGTCTGAGGAATACGAGCCACTTGAGGAGGAAGTAATGCTTCCACAAGTCCTTTTTCCTCTAATTTTACGATATATTCTACTGTGAAGAAGTAAAACACATAAACTTCCAGTTGTTGGACCATCGTCACATCTAAAATTTCAAAATTAATTTCAGCAGCTGGATTGGTTTTAGCCACCATTAAATCCATTTCCATTCTAAAATTAGATTGAGTGGTATGTCGTTCGGCAAAAAATAGAACAAATGGATAATTTTCACCCTCAGTTAATCCTAATTCATCCAGATTAACCTCCCCCTTTTCGGCAGTATGAACTCCACCAATATCAACAGCCAATTGATTATTTATGAAGACCCAAACATCATCATCTCCACGAAATTGAAAAACTTGTCCACTACGGTAGGTAAATTCACCTCGCACTTCAAAAGTAAAATGATAGTTATGTGACCGACCTTCATTACCACCTAATTTTCCATCAACTGGAAAGAAACTATCGCTATCAAAGGCATAAACATCTCTATCATTTTTTTTCAAGGTAACGTCATACGTTTGAGTGAGCTGAGAATCATGAGCATCACTATACCAATCACTTATTTGTTTGGCTTCGCATGAATTACCTTCAATCATAACTGGTTTGCCATCTGCTCCGAGTTCATTTTCGACACAGCCTTTTTGTAAACCGGGTATGTTACCTTCAAAGTCAATGTGTTCACTACTAAAATCCCGTACAATCCCCGTTAAGGTGATGGTTTCTGGTTTTTCAGTTGGTTGAACATTAGTCGTATCTCCCTCTTCAGCTACGGCAAAAAGAGGAATCAATCCAATTGCTAGACTTAAAAAAGCTGCTTGAACAGCGGCTCCCGTTTGTTTGTATTTCATAGTTACTCCAATCTTTAAAATTTGTTTAGGATGACAACTGTTATATCAAATTTCTTAACGTACAAACTAATTCATTTTCTCATTGAATAGGGTATTTCCCTTATTAATGTTAAAGAATATATTTTGAACGCTTATGCCACTATTCTTAGATAAAATAATAATGTTGACATGTATTTAAGTTTATATAAGTTTTTACGAAAAGTAAAATTTTTTTCTGGTTCCCATTCACTAGTACTCCATCAACCTTGTATTGATGGATAAAGTGATTTAAGTTTTATCCGAGCATCTTCAGTGGAAAAACGCCAGTTAACACAAACAGTATCTTGATTCCGTTTCTTTTCCCATAGTTCTTTCTTCTGATCGTAAAATTTCTTGCTCTGGAATACGTCGCTTCAAACATTGACGACTTTACAACACCGATTTCTATTTCTGCCATGTTAAGCCAACTACCGTGTTTTGGCGTGTGATGAATTTCCAGACG
>JAUCGL010000306.1 GCA_030378105.1 Candidatus Halobeggiatoa sp. HSG11
TAACTTGCAAATAAAATTTGATTTTGTTAAATTATAATAAAATTGTTGGATAGTAAATTATCTGAAACATTTTATAGCATTTCTCAATTTGGTGAAGTACAACCACCCCTCGCTCCCCTCCTTTGTTAGGAGGTATACAAACGGAAAATACTTTAACCTAACATTTAAGGAAAACATGCAAATTCATTCCAAGTTATTAATAAACACTATCATAACACTTATTTGCTTAACTTGTGTTGGTAGCATAAGTCTTTATTACACTAATCATGTTGCTAATATGTCTTTATTGATTTCTGAAGAAGTTATACCAATTTTAAAAATTAATGATTTAAAGGCTATCGCATCAGACAGATGGTCAGCTTTAGTTGAACACAGTGGCATTTCCGATCATGAAATAACACCTAAATTAGAAGCAGAAATAATAAGATGAGTTTCGCAGAAATTTCATGATGTCCCCGGAATGTCCATGTCCCGTGAACTAATCAATTTTTCAGCGAAACCGGTTATAATTGCCCCGACACGTCCGGTCTCATCGGACGACTCCGCCGCTGCGAGACATGGAGAGGCGAAACAGAAGTTGAGTAGTCCGCAACTGGGTGAGAGTTCTTAAATTTGAAGAAATAATTAAAGTAGAGCGGCATTTCTTGAAATTTTGAACAAGCTCACCGTTAAGTCATGGGGGAGTCGGTGGGACGGAGCTGCTGTAATGTGCGGAGTTGCCCGATGAGACCGGGCAAGTTATTAATCGGTTTCGCTGAAAAATTGATTAGTTCACGGAATATGGACGTTCCGTTAATATCATGAAATTTCTGCGAAACTCCTTAATTTATTTGGAACTTTGCAATTCCTCTGCTTCTACGAAACTGAGCCTGACTCCAAATACCAAAACACCTATTGTTTTACCTTCATCAATAACTGGTACGGAAATTTGAACAGCATTGGTATTTGTGCTTTCATCAAATTCTACAGGCCCAATGTAAACCTTTCCAGTATTAAACGACTCACTCCATTTTGTTTCATCTCCTTGCCAGTAATCACTAGTTGCAGGATAAGCAGCCACATTAGCTCCTTGATTATCTGTCAAAAAAGCTTCATTATAAATACTCTCGTTATTAGTAATTTTTCTCTTTAAAAATTTCCCTTCTAAACTAGTTTGTAGTGACTCTTTAAAAGGTGTTAAATCATTAGTAGATGTCCATTCTTGATCAATTTTTTTTATGTTATCAAGCGATACATTCTTAGCATTTTGCTCTTTCACTGCTTTAATTAACAACGGATGAGTACCTAATTTTGCAGTGCGTTTAATTTTATCGGTTAAAATCATTTGCAAATGTTCCTGAGAGATTTGCTTTTGCTCCACAACAACAGTATTACTTAAAAATAAAAAAACTATGGCGGTGTGAATTATTGACATAATTGCTCCTTATTTACAAAGAGGGGGTTGGGAAAGGTTTTAAAATACATATAAAAAGAAAACTAACACTATAATATATCATTTTGTTTTATAACTTGCAAATAAAATTTGATTTTGTTAAATTATAAGAAAATTGTTGGATAGTAAATTATCTGAAATATTTTATAGCATTTCTCAATTTGGTGAAGTACAACCATCCCTCGCTCCCCTCCT
>JAUCGL010000307.1 GCA_030378105.1 Candidatus Halobeggiatoa sp. HSG11
TTTTGTTTCCATTATTTTGTCAAGTCTGACTGATAGCATATAAATACCTTATTTGTATTGCATGTATGACAAGTATAGTGATGTTTAGTATTTGTGTCAAATGGTGGTATTATTCCATCTGTTCAAATTCCACTTGCACTAGTTCCAATCCTATTTCGTAGTTGATGTTGGTGAAGATGGTTTGAGCTTTACCCATGATATATCAAATTGATAAAGTTTTAGGATAAACATTCCCAATATCATAAAGTTTTATTACTTTACCCATTTTAGCTTGGAGGATTCCGTTGAATAGTTTTTCTGGGGTGATTTTGTGGTGGAAACGGAGGATGCTGTAATTTTGTTTAAGCAGTTGTTCTCGTTGAGCTTCTTGCTGTTGGTTGTAGTTGCGATGGTTGTCATAGCCATTGCACTCAAGGATTATTCGCAGGTCTTTGACGAAGAAGTCGGCTCGGTAGCTGCCAATAGTGTAGTTGTGATGAAAGCCAAATCCTTCAAATACTTGAGCTAAAATTTGTTGCCATTCAATTTCACCTTTGGTGTCTGGTTTGGCTATGGTTCCGATATGGCCGAAAGCTTGTTTTTTCAGTTCGATGCCGATAACTGAATCCATACCAAGAGCTATTTTGCTGACATCTTCCAAGCTGTAGCCATTCATGCGATTTGCTTTGCCACCATTGGCTTTGATGGTTTTGTGATCAAGCTTGATTGGTTGGGTGTCATCTTGACGTTTTTTCAGAAAGCTGTTAAGAGTGCTGATTGGAATATCAAGGAAATTGGTGATGTCTTTTTTGGTGGCTATTTCGTTGTCGAAGGAACAGGTGAAGCCAAATTGTTTGACAAGTTCTACGTAATTTTGTTGGGCTATTTGTTGGATGTTAGGGGATAGGCCACAGGCTTGTTTTATGGCGGTATCAAGAGCGGTTTTCATTAAACTTGCTGACAAAACTGCACACCTTTCTCCAATATGTTGCTGATTTCTACGTAATTTTTTACTAGCAAAGGCAAGAAGATAAGAACGAATTAAGTTTTCAATCATTGCCGTATTGTAAGTAGAAATTTTTCTACCTTTATGTGGGCTATTTTCAGCTATCACTTTAACTGAGTTTGTCCTCACGCTTGAAGCCTTGTCAATAAAAGGTTTAAGTATTTTTGGAGGCCAGTTTGTCCTCACGTTACTCAAGTGTTTTTGGTCAACACCAAGTAAGTCAGCAGTACCACGTTCACTCATAACCGCAGTATTATCATCTAACACATATCCATCGCAAATAATTCCGGGGATAAGTTCAATTTTGCCGTAATATATGGCTTTTGGGTCTTTCATGGTTTAACTTCCTTATTTTAGTTGAAATTTAATTATATTCCTTGTTGGTGATTTGTGTCAAATTTTGGATTTTTTGAAGGTATTGAATGTACTTTAATTGTTATATTACTGATTTTATTATTAATTAATCATTTCTATAAATATCTTTGCGATGTTTTATTTTAATGATAACAACAACAATATCCTCTTCAATAATTTCGTAAATTATCCTGTAGTTACCAACTCTATATCTATAATATTCTGAAAGATTGCCGACTAGTTTTTTACCTGCATAAGGATTTTTGACAAGTTTA
>JAUCGL010000308.1 GCA_030378105.1 Candidatus Halobeggiatoa sp. HSG11
GGGACGACCAAATGTACGTAAATTTTCCTTGATTATTTTTACCATTTTATCAAACATCTTTTTACTTACACCTACTGCTCTTTTAAATTCTTCTTCTCTTAATATTTTTGCTATTTCATATTTCATTTCTTAATTATTTTGGCTTTTTTTACTTTTGCAAGAAGTCTAATAAAACCGGACATTCTGTTAGCGTCATAAAATCCCTGCGAAACTCCTTATTTCTCATTAATAGAAACTGATTCTATAATTGCTCCACCTAAACATTCATCTTCCTGATAAAATACTACAGATTGACCGGGAGTGACTGCTCGTTGTGGTTGAGTAAAGTTAATTTGATAAGTATCTGCTTCTAAAAAGTTAACTACGCAAGCCTGTTCCACTTGACGATAGCGAGTTTTAGCATAACAAGATAGTGGCATTTTTGGAGTAACTCCAGCTATCCAATGGGCCTGTTTGGCTAAAATGCTATTACTAAATAATAATGGATGATTATGTCCTTGACCTACTATTAAACGATTGTTTGGTATATCTTTAGCCACCACATACCAAGGGTCACCAGTTTTATCTTTTTGCCCACCAATATTTAAACCTTTCCGTTGCCCTAAAGTATAAAACATTAAACCATCATGTTGACCCAAAAAGTCTCCCTCTGGAGTTTCAATCGTTCCCAGTTGTGGTGTTAAAAAACGCTGCAAAAATTCTTTGAATGGACGTTCGCCGATAAAACAAATTCCAGTACTATCTTTCTTAGTTTTAGTGGCAAGATTAGCTTGTTCAGCTAGTTTACGTACTGCTGCTTTTGATAATTCTCCGATAGGAAAGTAACTTTTGGCCAGTTGAGATTGATTTAACATATACAAAAAATAACTTTGGTCCTTAGTTGAATCAATACCTTTCAACAGTTTATAACATCCATCAACCTGAGTTTTTCGTACATAATGACCAGTTGCAATTCCATCTCCTCCTAAATTCAAAGCATGTTTTAAAAATACATTAAATTTAATTTCTCGATTACATAATACATCTGGATTAGGAGTGCGACCAGCTTGATATTCTTGTAAACAATGAGCAAAAACGTTATCCCAATATTCACTTGCAAAATTAACTGTATGTAAAGGAATTTTTAAAACATCACATACAGATTGAGCATCTTGTAAATCTTCAGCCGCACTACAATAGCTTTCAGTATCATCCTCTTCCCAATTTTTCATAAAAAGAGCTTCTACTTCAATATCTTGTTGCTTCAATAATAGACCAACAACCGAAGAGTCAACTCCACCAGACATTCCGATAATTATTTTTTGCATTTTTAAATATTTGTTACTTAAAATAGGTGTTAAGAATGTATTATTTTTTCTTTCTTCGAACCATAACACATACAATTTTATCACAATAGTTCTTCTTCAATTTAAGTTTTGCTTAAAACATAGCTTCCATCTTAAATTAATTTCTACAATTGCTCTATCTTGATATTTGCGGAATTTTTAATAGGTAGTCCCTACAAACCGATGTAGGTATGTTATCATAGTATTTTATATCAAGATAAACACTTAATAAAGGTATTGGAATATATGTGCGAAAAAATTAATACAGAAATAATAATTTTATGTCCAG
>JAUCGL010000309.1 GCA_030378105.1 Candidatus Halobeggiatoa sp. HSG11
AGAGTTTACTAATATTCGTTAATTGTTTATCATTACAATGAACAATGTGAGCTAATTTATCAGAATAATTTGTAAGTAATATTTGATAATTTAGTAATTGTTAGAAATAAGCTTGAATTTTGCAATAAGGCTATGAATAATTGCTCATATTATGAGTTGTTAATCATAAAATTGTTAAAATCACATTTTTTGAATGATATTCTAATATTTATTTTCTTTAGGAGAGGTAATTTAAATTATGAAAAATTTTGCTAAAGCAGCTGCATTGTCCGCTATCCTTGGTAGTGCTTTTATTTCCACTTCAGCATCCGCATGGGGTGGATGGGGACCATTTGGTGGTAATAATAATGGTTGGGGTAACGGTAATGGTTATGGCAACAACGGTTGGGGCAACAACAATGTAATGGATGACTGGATGGACGGTAATGGTTGGGGTGATATGAACTTCAGCACTTCCATGGGTGGTCGTGGTCAAGGTCGTGGTTATAATAAATGGAATAATGATTATAATGGCTATAATGGCTATAACGGCTATAACGGCTATAATGGTAATGGTTATGGCTACGGTAATGGTTATGGTAATCCATACGGTGGTTACGGTGCTCCTTACGGTGGTTACGGTGCTCCTTACGGTGGTTACGGTGCTGCCCCTTACGGTGGTTATGGTGCTGCTCCTTATGGTGGTTATGGTGCTCCTTACGGTGCTGCTCCAGCCCCTTATGGTGTTGCTCCACAAGCTCCACAGGCTCCACAGGCTCCAGCTAAGTAAATAATTAACTTACTTGATGGGAGTGATGAAAATTGCTCCCTATTTATATCTTATTAATACATATACCGCTCCAGTCCCTCCATCCATTGGACGAGCTGAACAAAATGCTAAGACTTCATCACGTTGTTGTAACCATTTGTTAAGTTTACTCTTCAAAATTGGCTGTTTTTGCCAAGAACCATAACCTTTGCCATGAATAATTCTGGCACAACGGATATCGTAGTTCTGACATTGTCGTAAAAATTTAGCAACTTCCAAATGAGCAATACGTGCTATCATTCCGTGTAAATCCAATTCTGCTTCAATACTAAAATGTCCTCTTTGTAATTTTTTTAAAACTTTATGTTGTACTCCTGCACGTATAAATGATAGTTCATCTCCGGTTTCTAAATAACTATGATTATCAGAAAGCATTTCTTCTCGCACTAAAATTTCATCTAAATAACGTTGTTTGGGAATTGGTGAGGGCTGAGGTTTTTCTGGTATTATCTTATTATTTTTCAGT
This sequence comes from Candidatus Halobeggiatoa sp. HSG11, assembly GCA_030378105.1. Classification (GTDB taxonomy): domain Bacteria; phylum Pseudomonadota; class Gammaproteobacteria; order Beggiatoales; family Beggiatoaceae; genus DRQV01. Next base: position 1,275 of record JAUCGL010000309.1, read on the forward strand.
TGTTTAACGCCTTCCATAGCTTCTCTAAATATTTCACTATCACTTTTTTTCACTTTACTATTTTAGATCCAATTATTTTAATTTCATAATTTGTAACTGCTAGTTCCATTTCAAATTAAGGAAAGAATCAAGTCTTATTTAGCATCCTTCATATTTCAATGAGTAAATAAGTGCCTCCGAAAAAACTATTCCAATTCATGTATAGATATAAGACCTGACAGCCTGACAAAAGAAAGGTAACCATAAGTATTACTTACATAAAAAATTCAGTATGAGTTTTGAGCTGTCCGATTATTAAAAGATTGGTTATTTTTCCATATTTATTATGGAAGAGGTTC
>JAUCGL010000310.1 GCA_030378105.1 Candidatus Halobeggiatoa sp. HSG11
TAACTTGCAAATAAAATTTGATTTTGTTAAATTATAAGAAAATTGTTGGATAGTAAATTATCTGAAATATTTTATAGCATTTCTCAATTTGGTGAAGTACAACCATCCCTCGCTCCCCTCCTTTGTTGGGATGTATACAAACGGAAAATACTTTAACTTAAACATTTAAGGAAAACATGAAAATTCATTCCAAGTTATTAATAAACACTGTCATAACATTCATTTGTTTAGCTTGTGTCGGTAGTATAAGTCTTTATTACACTAATCATGTTGCCAATATGTCTTTATTGATTTCTGAAGAAGTTATACCGATTTTAAAAATTAATGATTTAAAGGCAATCGCATCAGACAGATGGTTAGCTTTAGTTGAACACAGTGGCATTTCCGATCATGAAATAACACCTAAATTAGAAGCAGAAATAATAAAATTAGATAAGCAAATCAAAGAACATTTAGTTGCAATTGACAATATTTATACCTTGCATACAGACAAAGATGAAGCTGTTGAACATGAACAAACTCTTAGTATTTTTAAAGATAATTGGCAGCAGTTTCAACAAATAGCCAAGAAAATTCTGACTCTTAGTAAAGATTTTGCCAAAGAGGATGCATTACATTTAATCGGCAAAGATGGAAAAGAAGCTTATAAAAAGGCTATCACTAATTTAGATATTATGATAAAACAACATCGTGATGACACGAAAACTCTGCGTGATAATGCTTTGCAAGCTCGTTGGGATGCTGCAATTATAATTATACTGTCAACATTTTTAATCGCTTTAATTGTTCTCGTTTTTATTAATCGGTTTAGCCATAAATTGCTAACTCCGTTGTTATTGGTTAATTCTCATTTAAAACTATTGGCACGTGGCAAAAAAGTACCAGAAAATATTGAATATAAAGGTAACGATGAAATTGCAGAAATAGTGTTATCTTATACCAACCTAAAAAATAGTACGGAAGATACTATCAAACAAGCCAAAGCTGTTGCTAGCGGAGATTATAATTATACTATTGAATTGCGTTCTGAAGAAGACAGATTAGGTCAAGCTTTGTATGAAATGACCAATGTATTGCGAGAAACCACAATCAAAAATGGTACTCAAGATTGGATTAAAGCTGGGCAAGCTAAATTGAATGAACTGATAAGAGGTGAGCAAGATGTTATTATTTTGACAAAAAATATAATTTCCTTTTTATGCGAGTATGTTAATTCTCGAGTTGGATTATTTTATTTGTTGAAAGAAGACGAACCACAACCTTATTTACAGATTGTTTCTAGTTATGCTTATACTAAAGACGGTGAACGCCCAAATAAATATTTACTTGGCGAAGGTTTAGTTGGGCAGGTTGCTTTAAATAAGAAAATGTTGACTTTTAATCAAACTGTTGAAGAATGCCCTGCAATTATTCGTTCAGGTTTGGCTAATGCTATGCCTTGTAATTTGTTACTGCTACCATGTTTATACGAAAATTCGGATAGTCCCTACAGACCAATGCAGTTCTAATTAAATCAATATTTTACAGGTATAGGGACAGTCAACAAAAATCTCCAATTAAGTTGTTTATGAGTTAAACCCATTTTCATAGCAGGGGTA
>JAUCGL010000036.1 GCA_030378105.1 Candidatus Halobeggiatoa sp. HSG11
GAAACCGACCAAATATAAATCCAATCAATCTTACCTGAATTTATATATCAAAATGGTCACTTACCGCATTGCGTCAATCGACCCTACCGACTATAGAAATTCATAAAAATACATTCGTGTGAAACCTGCGAGGTTTTGGAAACCTCGTAGGTTTTTATTGAAATTTTCTAGCTCGTAGGGGGAAACGAAGTCTCATACACCTCTCCACAAAACAATATAACCTGTGACGGTGGATGACGCTCCGCTTATCCACCCTACGAATTTTAAATCGAAAAAATAAGAACAAAATAATTAAATTTCTCTGTAAAAAAAACATGACCAAATTTCTCACCATATTTTGTATTTTAGCCCTTATCGGCCTTGCCACACTTGAATGGTCTGCTCTCCTCCCAGCAATCAACCTCTTCTGCTTACTACTAGCCAAAATATCCGGGTTCTTCATCCACCTTTTTGACGACAATATGATTCTCATCGACCGAGTTATGCGACATGGGACTCATGGCTTTGCACTTGAAGTAGCTGACGACTGTTCAGGACTCTCTGCTTCATGGTTATTATTCGCCGCCATTATAGCATTTGAAAGCAGTTGGAAACAAAAACTCTGGGGAATTGTTCTTGGAATTTTAGTTCTCCAAGCCGTTAATATCTTTCGTTTAATAAGCCTATTTTACATCGGCGACTGGATGCCAGAATACTTTGACCTTGCCCATAAACAAGTTTGGATAGTCCTAATAAATATCAGCATGATAGTTATATTTGGCAGTTGGTTATATTACGTTATCACTCATCCAATTAAGACCAATGAAACAGCTTAAACCTTTAATTAAATTTACCCTCCATTTTTTACTATGGTTAATTCCAGCCTTTATACTCTGGTGGTTCTCCGTCAACTCAGTTATATTACCCGGATTGCGTATCGTAGTTGGGGAAATGGCAAGTTTATGGTTCCATCAAGAACAAGTTGAATTGCACGAATCAAAAGGTGACAGATGGTTTGTTCGCACCAATTTATTAACCAAAAAGCAACCAAAAGACCAAAGCCAGCGTAGCCGATGGACAATATATGTTAGTCCACTGATTATTTATACCGTTGGTTTTCCTGTCCTTTGGGCTTGGTTTTTAGTCACACCTAAACGGCGAATATTTAATCAAATTGTTGGTAACTCAATAATTTTCCTACTAACCACGATAGTATTATGGCTGCTAGTATTTCATTCTGTCGCAACCATAACCGCAAGTGGTGGAGCAGAATTTATCTACAGCTATGGTTATTTATATCCGGCTCCGGTTTATTCCAAGTCGACTCTTAGTTTATTGAGCCATGTGCAACTATTGTTAGCATATTTTGGTTGCGGACTAGCAGTCCCAATAATTTGGTATGCTTTCAATCGGGATTTTGTTAGAAAATTAATACCAAAAAGGAGTTTCGCAGAAATTTCATGATGTCCCCGGAACGTCCATGTCCCGTGAACTATTTTTCAGTGAAACCTGTTTATAATTGCCCCGACGCGTCCGGTCTCATCGGGCGACTCCGCACAGCAGCAGCTTCGTCCCACCATAACGTTAACGGTGAGCTTGTTCAAAATTTCAAGAAATGCCGCTCCGCTTAACCATTTCTTCAAATTTAAGAACTCTCACCTAGTCGCAGACTACTCGACTTCGGCTTCGCCTCTCCATGTCTTGCAGCGTTAATGTATCTGATTAAATAGGATAAGTATAACTATAAATTTTATTTATCAACAGAATCCATTATAATCAACAAAATTTATTATTTCTGCTTTAAAACCAACAATGTTATATCGTCTATAACTTTCTGTTTACCAATGTATTCTTTAATATCAGTTATTACTGCTTGTTGTATGTCTTTAGCATTTTCAGACCAATTTTTACTGACCACCTCACATAATCGCTCTAAACTATATTGTTGTTCTTCGGTATTTTGGGCTTCAGTTATTCCATCAGTGTAAAGTACAATACCATCACCGGCTTGCAAGGAAATCTCCTGATGAGATGTAAATCTAGCTATATCTTTTTCTACCCCAACCATAAATCCCAAATCAAATGTATCAATTCGTTCAATTTTTCCTCCTTTACGAACCAACAAAACTTCTTCATGCTGTCCAGTTAATTGCAAAGTTCCAGCTTGATAATCCAACAGTGACAAAGTTAAATTTTTGTCAGTTTCCATGCGTTTAGTATTGTGATAAATAGTACGGTTGACAACGTTTAAAAATGTTTCTGGGTTATTGATACCAGCAAGTAATAAAGCTCGGACTGTGGTTTGTACCATAAGCATTAACACGCCACTTTCCAATCCATGTCCGGTCACATCACCAATGCCAATTTTAATATTACCGTCATGGTTCAAAACTTCGTAATAATCACCGCCAACCTCATCCGCCGGCTCCATAAACCCAGCTATATCTAAACTTTCAATCTGTTGTAATTCTGCTTCTTTGGGAAGAACCATTTGTTGTAATTGTTTAGCGACATCTAATTCAGTTTTCATACGTAAATTATCGGCAGTCAGAGTTTTCAAAGATAAATGGGTCTTAACTCTTGCCAGTAATTCTTCTTTGGAAATAGGTTTAGTCATGTAATCATTAGCACCTGCTTCCAGACCCTGAACTAAATCTTCAACTTGATTCTTGGCAGTTAATAATAATATAGGCATTTCAACTGCTTGCCATTTTTCTCTGAGTTTATGAATAACTTCATAACCAGTCATTTGTGGCATCATAACATCTAACAGCATGACATCTGGTATAAAACCATCATCTATAAATTTCAAAGCTTCATGACCAGAAGTTGCTTGTACAATACTATAATTTTGCAAAGACAAATAGTTATTTAAAACCTGTAAATTAACTGGTTCATCATCAACAATAAGAATTTTGTGAGTAGTTGTAGTTGTTTGTTTTGTAGTTACATTTTCGGTTTGAGTACTGGTATGAATGATGCTGTGAGTTAATTTAGGACGTTTTTGAGATAAAGGAATTGCTGGTTCTTTTGAAGATGGTAAAGTAAAAATAAATTTTGAACCAGTGCCTAAAGTTGACTCTACCCAAATTTTACCACCATGTAATTCCACTAGTTTTTTAGTTACAGCCAGACCTAAACCAGTTCCACCATATTCTCTGGCAGTTGAACCTTCAACTTGTTCAAAAGATTCAAAAACACTATTAAGTTTATCGGCTGGAATACCAATCCCATCATCAGCAATTGTTATTTGGATTTGTTGTTCATTGATAGCTTGAGCTGAAATTGTGATATGTCCTTGTTTGGTAAATTTTATCGCATTGCCAATTAAATTATGTAGAATTTGTTGTAAACGATTTTCATCAGCAAATACAGATGGTAAATCAAGCTTAATTGTATTGACAAAATCTAATTCTTTTTGAGCTATCAATGGATGGCTGAGAGTCAGTACCATGTCAACTATGGAATGTAATTTAAGTGGTTTTAATTGCAAACCCAAACCATGATGTTTTAATTTTGAAAAGTCAAGAATATCATTGACTAAGGATGATAAACGTTTTCCACTATTGGCAATCATGGCAAGGTTAGTTTTAGTTTGCTCATCTAACTCACCGGTTACACCATCCATCAAAGATTCTGCTATGCCGATAATGCCGTTTAGAGGAGTGCGTAATTCATGGGAAGTATTGGCTAAAAACTCATCTTTAAGCTTATCCATATGTTGCATTTGGAGAGTTTGGAAAGCCTGTTTTGACAGTTGAGTAGCAAATAAAAATAATGAATGACAAATGTCTTCAAAATGTTGCTCTGACATTCTTGGTACTTCGGCTAATGCAGCACGAAACTCTTCTCTATCTGCACCAATTTCATCAGCATATTGAAGCATTTTTGCATCATCTTGAGTTTCACTTCGTACTTGTCCGATAAGCCAATTGGCAACATGTTTATTACCAACACCGATGCTTATACTTGCACCACCATCCCACAATCCACCACTTAAACAGGGTTGTATTATCGGCCCTGATAAGTTTTGTCGACCAATCAAAGCGTCTGATTTCATACAATTGGCAAGTCCTTTCGGAGTTTTGCGAATTATGTCCATACACAAACGGCAAAAATTGCTTGGTTTGGTTATCGGAGTACCATCTGGTTTAGTGATAATAGAGGCAACATTACAAGAAGTTGCAAACGCATCTTGGATTTTTTGAAGTTCTTGTAAATCAAATAATTCTGCAAAAGAAATATCATCATTCATTTCAGTTTCCTCATTATAATTTTAAAGTGACATCAGTATATTAACACTCTTCTTATTCGGATAAAAATTTTTGGTAGTTAGTTGATTTAAATATCTTTTAATTGTCAGAATCAGGATTAACAGAATTATAGAATTTTCAGGATAAAATCTTTTTAAATCATTAGTATAAAAAATTAAGTTAATTATTTTGCTGCGAGACAGTTCAAAAATTTGAAGAAATAGTTAAGCAGAGCTGCTTTATGTGCGGACTTGCTAGATGAGACCAGACGTATCGGGGCAACCTATGGCTGTTTCGCTGAGAAATTGATTAGTTCACGGAATATGGACATTCCGTTTGCATCATAAAATATCAGCGAAACTCCTCAAGTCTAGTTTTCAAAAAACTGGCCAAACTATATTCTAATCACAACTATCCCCAACAAAAACTTGAATTATTTCGTTCATTGCATTCATACGTTCTGTTTGAATAGTGTTTGCAACTTCTAAAGCCTCATTGTTATTGCTGGCATTAATTGCTGGAATAATTTCTGTTTCACTTGTATTTTTAAACATATTCCAAGTGTTTTTTAAAGTCGCAAGCTGTTGATTATTTTTTTCTTTCTCCATAATAACCACAAGAGCTTGTTCAAACATTGTGCTGGTTTTATTAATTTCTGCTTTTAAAATACCCAACTCAGTTTTATCGGTCGCAATAACCATCATCATCAAATTTAAATATGTGTCGGCCAGCGAAGTTTTGAGATCACATGGAACGACAGGAGATGTTGTAGTTATAGTTGGATTTTCTATAATAATTTCATTGGTTTCAGGAGCATTTATAGATATATCATTATTAATTTCAGGAATATCTGTAGGTTTATCATTAGACGGTGAAGGCTGAATTTCTACCTCGTTTAAAGCTTGCTCAATTGCATTTTTAGTCACTCCAGCAGAATCTAACACTAAATCAGCAGAAGAAAGCAGTTCATCGGATATTTTATTAAACTGATTACCGCCTTGAATCCTGTCCAATTCATATGTTACATAAGTATTTTCCACCACATCTCTTATTTCACTTAAGCTTTGTCTCAATTTTTCTTGCAAAACTTCCCATTGTCTACGTGAAGTTTCTATTTTACCAGTATAATTCGGATGTTTAAGTTTAAGCTCAGACAGTTTATCGATCTTCTCTTCAGTGAGAGAAATTTCGTTTTCAATTTTACCAATTTTCCTAGCTAATTCAGGACTCATTTCTTCCAAAAAGGCATTAACAGCTTGCTGACCTTCTTGTTTCATTTTGGCTTCATAACATGCTGTTACAGTTAAAATAACCAACAAAGCAATAGAAAATTTAATTAATTTATTTTGTATCATAGCAATTTTTTAGAATATATAGTTTGTTTGTTCATTTATCTGTCATAGTTCAGACAGTTTTCTCATTCCCAACGCCCTTGTCTGCCATTAAGTTAATCAAAAAATTATAATGTAGGTCGGGTTAGCTTATTGAGCAAAGCTAAATAACGTAACCCGACAATCTAATATGTAGTGATAAATCTATCAGTTATTTGATGTTTAGCATATTTTTTAAAATAAACATACTTTATGCAGGACTACCAAAATTTGATATTTGAGTATTAAGAAAGTTCCAAAAATTCTCCTTGTTGAAACAAATAATTCCAATAGGATGGAACATGAATAGCCTTAATCCTATAGAATTCTTAAGGAACGTGATTGAAATAAATAACTTAAGATAACCTCCCCCTTAAGATAACCTCCCCCTTAAGCTAAGATTTTTGTATTTAATACCAATAAGATATATTATAAATTAAGCTAAATTTGTTGTTAAGCAAAAATACGCCTTGATTAATATTTCAATGTTTTTAATTGATTGTCGGGTTACGTTATTTCGCTTTGCTCAATAAGCTAACCCGACCTACATAATAACTTTGAACTCTTAATAAACTTCCCTTAACTTAAAATAGTTAGGGATGTGAATAGCCACAAAACCTACAGAATACTTAATTGCAGTTATCTCCATTGAGAGCTTGGATAACACCATTCATTATTTCCATCCGCTCTGCTTGAATACCAGTTGCAATTTCTATGGCTTTGTCATTTTTGCCAGCTCGAACTGCTGGGACAATCTCAGTTTCACGAGTGTTTTTAAACGCTGTCCAAGTTTCCTGAAAGGTGGTTAATTGGGCATCATCAGTTTTATTCTCGTCTTTAAGCATAGCAGCAATAGCATTATCAAGGTCAACACTTGCTTTATCAATTTCTACTTTCAACTCATCTTGCTCGGCTTTTTCTTCTGACATAACCATCATCATCAAATTCAAACGAGCATCAGCAAGAGCTATTTTGGCATCACAAATAGTTGCTGCTTGAACCAGTTGTACAGCAAAGACCGCTATCATAATGCTAATCAAAAAATTTTTCATAATTAGTTTTCCTAGATGTTTATACAATATCCAAAATGTTAAATTGACGAATTATTATTTTGAATACAATGATTTGCATTGTTTTTTGTCTTTAAGTACTGATTCACAATAAGACAGCATAGTTTCTGGTTTAACAGAGCAGTTCTTATTATAAACAGAATCAAGTGATGTCCTAACATAATCCAATTTTTGCGACCATTTCCATAAACTACCAGTCAATTTACAATCTGGTTCTCTGCCTCTGAGACCTTTGGCTATTTCAACGGCAGCAACACAGTCACCACTACTGTTCAATTCTTCGCAGTAATACATATGTGTGGCTAAAAGCCCCCATTGATTGTAATCTGCAAACACTTTATCTGTCATGCAACGCACAACTTCGCCACCACGACTAAAAGCATTTTCATAATCATCATTAGCATCACATTCTGCCATGCCTTCTTTACCACGAGCATCTCCTGCTGAAGATCGAAGCCCAAGTTTATCAATCATGCTACACCAAGTTTGTCTAGTCTTGGTTCCGATCATAAAACCAGCTCTCATAATGGATTTTAACTCTTTTTTGTCAACTGCCATACACAATAATTTGTGAGGCGGCAATCCATTCGCTTCCAAACATTCAGTGCCAACTTTCCATTCTGTGTCTGTAACAGCAGCATGTACGGTAAAACTACTTAATACTAACCCTAAGATAACAAGTTTAATTCGTGACATTTTTCATTCACCCTCTTTAAGTTCAAAATGATTTTTTAAGTTCAAAATTTGATTCAACCGTATGTTAATCAGGTTAATCTTAATATACAGCAAATTAACATAAATAAAAATGATTTGCTAATATTATTGCATAGTTATTCTTAATCAACATAACTAATTACAAATAAAAAAGTTTAAAACTATTTTAAAGTATTAGCAATTTTCTGCATTTGTTTAATTAAATCGTTAATAGAATCCATTTGTTGTTTATGACTAGACAAAATTTTTGGTTGAATAATAGCTTGCCGTTTTAATCTAGTGATAGCTTCCATAACTTGTTTAACATGAGTATCCAATTTAGGAATTTTAGTTAAAAGCCCTACCTCTACTTCTGCATTATTAAGTTTGGATAAAAATGCCTGTTTTTGATATTTACTTTTATCCTCAATATTATTAAAGCGTTGTTTTTCCTCTTTAGCAGCAGTTTGTATGTTACCAATTTGCTTAAGATAACTACCTTGTTCTCCAATTTGTCTTTCATAAGCATCATTATTAAACCGATAAAACCGGTCTTCTATTCCAATAGTATCCGGTTTAGTAATACAACTAGTTATAACAACAAGCCATGTTCCATAAATAATCCAACGCATATATTCCTCGAAAACATGAAATTAGTAAATTTAAAATAGGATTGTGTTAAAATCTTTAAGCAACAACAATCAATCCTGAACAAATACAGGTAGAAATTATAACATTATTAACATAGTTAAGAAAGACCTGCCAGGTTTTGAAAACCTGGCAGGTCTAAATTTCTTCATTGTACTTAATTGTTTAAAATAACTGCAAATAATCAGGTAATCTATTATGAGCCAATTCTATCAGTATATTTTATTAATGCGGTTAAATCGTCCCATTGGGATTTATCTGTTGCTATGGCCAACTTTATGGGGATTATGGATTGCTGGCAATGGTTATCCAGATATACAAGTAACCATAGTATTTGTATTAGGGGTTATTTTAATGCGTTCTGCCGGATGCGTAATTAACGATTATGCTGATCGTAATATTGACCCCCATGTCAGCCGTACAAATGATCGTCCATTGGCAGCTAAACGAGTTACCGAATCAGAGGCTTTAATACTATTTGTAGTGTTATGTTTGACTGCATTTGGTTTAGTTTTGTTAATGAACTTTTTGACGATCATATTATCTATGATAGCCGTGTTCTTAGCTATAACTTACCCATTTATGAAGCGTTATACTCACTTACCACAAGCATATTTAGGCATGGCTTTTGGCTGGTCAATTCCGATGGCATTTGCAGCTCAAACTGGCACTGTCCCTGTATTAGCATGGTGGTTATTTGCAGCTAATATATTGTGGACTGTAGCTTATGACACTTTATATGCGATGGTTGATCGTGAGGATGATTTAGTTATAGGAGTCAAATCAACTGCGATTTTATTTGGTAAAGCCGATAAAGTTATAGTTGCCAGTTTACATATTGGAGTTTTAGCAATATTATTTTGGATCGGACAACAACTTCAGTTTAATTATTTATATAACTTAGGTTTATTAGGCGGATTGGGTTTAATAATTTATCAACAATGGTTAATAAAGGGTCGTAAACCTACTCAATGTTTACAGGCTTTTTTAAATAATCATTGGTTTGGTGCGGTTATTTTTATTGGAATAGCTGCTCATTATTATAGCAATTCCTTATTATGAATAGAGGGTATTTTGAAAACACGTTCTCGTATATTACTTGTTGAGGATTTTATTGAATTTGCAGAGTTATATAAATATTTTTTACGAAAAGAACCAATTGATTTAACACATGTAACCACTGGTTCAGAAGCTCTTAAAAATATTCAAGAAATATCTCCAGAAGTTATTTTACTTGACCTAACACTTCCAGATATGAATGGCATGGAAATTTTAAAACATGCTCAACAACTTAATATAACTGTTATCGTAACTACTTCAAAGAGTTCCATAGATACGGCAGTAGAAGTTATGCGGAATGGAGCTTTTGACTTTTTAGAAAAACCAGTCAAGCAAAATAGATTAATAGTAACACTACGTAACGCCTTACATTTAAACAGCTTAAACAAGACTGTTGAGTCATTTCAAAAATTTAATCGTAGTAATTATTACGATCTAATTGGTACTTCTCCTTTAATGCGAACTGTTTACCAAATGATTGATACAGTGGCAGATACCAAAGCTTCAGTATTTTTAAATGGAGAAAGTGGTACTGGTAAAGAGCTATGTGCCGCCGCTTTACATAAGCAAAGTCAGCGTCAAGAAAAACCATTTGTTGTGCTTGATTGTGCTGCTATTCCCAAAGAATTAATCGAAAGTGAACTATTTGGCCATGTTAAAGGTGCTTTCACTGGTGCAATGAGTGATAGAGAAGGAGCAGCATTATCAGCAGATAGTGGCACTTTGTTCTTGGATGAAATAGGCGATATGGATTTATCATTACAAACTCGTTTGCTACGTTTTGTACAAACTGGAACCTTTCATAAGGTTGGTAGTGATAAACAAATAAAAGTGGATGTACGTTTTATATGTGCCACTAATCGGGACCTGCAAGAAGAAATAGAAGCTGGAAGATTTCGAGAAGACCTTTATTATCGTCTTAATGTTATTAATATTCATTTACCACCTCTTCGGCAACGTGGTAGTGATATTTTATTATTGGCTCGTTATTTTTTGAGCAAACATTCTAAAGAGGAAAATAGGCAATTTCATGGATTTACTGATGAAACTGAGCAAATTTTATTGAATTATAACTGGCCGGGTAATGTACGGCAATTACAAAACTACATTTACAAGCTTGTTATTTTGAGTGAAGAAGATATGCCAGAGATAACAGCCGATATGTTACTACCTTTTTCTGATGATACCGAAGAACATCATTCTGAAGAACAAATCATCCCTATGTCAGTAGATAATATTCGTCCTTTATGGCAAACTGAGAAAGAAGTTATTGAACAAGCAATTGAACTAACTAATGGCAACATATCGGAAGTAGCAAGGCGTTTAGAAATAAGTACTCCGACTATTTACCGTAAATTAAAACGTTGGAATAAACAAGTGAAACGTACAATTTAATTACCTCATAACTATAAAACATTAAATTGCTTATAAAAACCATTTATTGTTAAAAAAATATTTATAACTAATAAGCATGTAGAAAACAAAATAGTATAAAATACTTGACGTAATTCTTTGTTCATAATCATAACTCCTTTATTTGTTGAATAATTTTATTAAACAGAATAATTATCCTGTTATTGTATGATTGTTAAAATTTTTTATAATATGATTTGGTAAAAACTGATTAACTTAACACAATGCTCACTGTTTTAAGCAATATTGTATCCAATAACTATAACTGATTATTTTATATAAATAAACTTATAAAATTAACAAAAAAGTAGTAGTTTTTATACATTCAAAATGTTATAGGTGTTATATTTTGTAACTTCAAAATGAAGTGGATTTGATAATTGACGATCACAATTACTCATATGGACTGTTCTTCATGGTCAATTTTGGGTAGTCCTGCAATATGTGGTGTTAAACCTGCTATGTCTTTGAGACCTAGCAGGTTTTTTGGAATCATCACTACTTTATTCAGGACTACCTATTCCGGGAATAAGTTCAATTTCTCCGTAGTGTATGGCTTGTAATTCTTGCATAGTTTTTTACCGTTGAAATAAATGTTGAACAGATTTGTTTTTTGGATATACAAGTAGGTTTGATTGGGATTGTTTTGTTAAAAGAGGTTAAACACTTGATGCCGGTGTGTTTTGATTGTATTCCAAACGAGGCCATTGGGAATGAGGGAAGGAACTGAAGGGTTTAAATTGCATAATCGGCGAACTTCCATGAAAAAATTGTATCAATAATGAATACCTGAGTTGAGCAATATTTAATGCTTTATTTACTACTTTATAGATAATTCTGTGTTCATCATTAATTCTACGAGACCAGTATTCTGATAAATAATATTTTAAGGGTTCTGGTTTACCAATTCCTTCAAATGGTTGACGTTGAATTTCTTTAATTAATTTGTTGATACGATTTAATATTTTCTTATTGTTTTTTTGCCAATAAATATAATCTTCCCATGCTTGTTCAGAAAAAATTAATTTCACTCAATAAGTTCCTTTTCTATACTTTTTCCAGCGTTTAATTCTGCTATAGATTTAAATAAACGTTTAGCATTTTTAGGGCTATGCAATAGATAAGCAGTCTCTTTTATTGATTGATAGTCTTCTAAAGATAGCATTACAATGGCAGGTTCATTTTTTCGTGTAATAATGACAGGTTCATGATCATCACAACTTTGTTGCATTGTTTTTGCTAGATTTTTTTTTGCACGGCTAAATGTAATAGCGTCCATGAAGTTTTCCTTATTTAACTTGAAAACGGTAGATTATCATATTTGAAGGAAGGTTTCAATTGCCTTAAACGAAAAGACCTAGGTTTTGGAAACCTAGCAGGTCTGGTCTTATATACATTCAATTGCCTGATCGGCGAACTTCCATGAAATTTTTTAGTGACTCAAATTTTGATAGATATTTTTTCTATGTCCAACACGCAAGATAATTATTTTATCATCATTCAAATCAAAAACTATACGATAGTCACCCACCCGAAAACGATATTCACCACATTCAGCATTTGTTAATTTACAAGCATAATGCAAAGGATCATTTTGATAGCGTTCTAACGTTTTTTTAATGCGTTGTTTAGTTTTCTCATCCAATTTATGAATATCTTTGAATGCTGTATTTGTATAAACAAATTCATATTTCATACATTACCAAATACATCATTATGCGAATATATTTTATTTTGCTGATAATCAACTCGTGCCTCCTTAATACTTTTAAGATAATTTGGGCTTATGGTAGCAAGTAAGTCTTCAATCAAATTTTCCTGTTGTTCCTGATCTAAGATTTTAACAGCATTAATAATCTGTTCAGGCGATATTTGTATCAAAATACTTTGATTGGATTGTGAGTTTAAGTGGTTGTTTGTAATCATTATTTTAATTAGGATTAAATATTTAAGAGTGGAATTTATTATACCCGTTTTATTGATGAGTTTCAACAATTTTGTAGCATCTATTGATATGTATTATGTTTCTAATTGCCTGACCGGCGAACTCCCATGAAAGATTCATGGAAATATTGAATGCAAATCCACGACGAGTTTCAATTGCCTAACAGGCGAACTTTCATGAAAGAAATTTAACTATACAAAGTCATTCTAATTTTTCTATAAATTCAATAGGAAAATCAGTTATTTTAGCTATTGTTTTAATTTCAATACCTTCTTGCTTCATTTTTTTAGCCAATTCATAACTTATTTCTATTTTTCCTTTCTCCATCCCTTTTTCAATCCCCTTCTCCATCCCTTTCTCCATCCCCTTTTCCATTCCAATTTCATAGGAAGGCAAATCTTCATATCTTAAAGTGCTTAACATTTCTTGCTCCTTAACTATATCTTTTAAATCTCGATTCGTTGATAGTTCTTCCAACATCAGCATGTACTTTCTGAATTCTTGGAAATTATCTTTGGTATATTCTTGCAATTTTTCAATTATAAATCCTACTATTTTATGTGGATTTTCTCCTTTGAAATCACATAATATGGCTAGAACTATTGCATCTGGTGTATCTTGGTCAAGAAAATAGTGACAATTAATTGTTCTCATGTCAATTATAGTGTAATTATAATCTAAATTGGCAGTTTTTACATAATTTTTCATCCTTAATTGTTCTTTACCTATATAAATGACGTATTGCTTCACTTGATGTTTTTGGGCTATCTGATTTATATCTAGTAAATAACGTAACATTCTGTGTGGCATATCGTAGTCATTATTATTTTGAATTTCTAAGTGTAAGATGAACTTGTTATCGACTTTGGCTACTATGTCGGCACGCCGACTTTCTATCCTTTCAAATTCCATATCTAACAGTTCAATTTGGTATATTTCTAACTTAAGAATGTATTTGGATATGTCTTTTATTATGGTTTTGAGTATGTCTTTGGATATGGTGTCTTTTTTCAATTCTTAATTATTTGGTATGGTTGGGATTTTTATTATATTTGGGATTGGGGATTTTTGTCAAGGTGGGGAAGGATTTATTTAAGAAAATAGTGTGAGGATAAGAAAAGTGGTGTTTCAATAAAAATAATGTCAGAATCAGAATTAACAGGATTATAAGATTTTCAGGATTAAAAACCAAAAATATAATGAATTTATCCTGCAAATCCTTAAATCTTGAAAATCCTGATTCAGAATAAAGATGTTCAATTGCCCAAACGAAAAGACCTGCTAGGTTTTGGAAACCTAGCAGGTCTGGTCTTAATATATTCAATTGCCTGATCGGCGAACTTCCATGAAAGAGCTTGAGATTTTCGACAAAGGCAATATGTGACAAAGTTTCAATTGCCTGATCGGCGAACCTTCATGAAAGTGCGGGTATTTTCCCACTTTTAAAATCAACAACTTATTATATTTACTTTGTTAAAGAACATAATGCCACTTCATCAACTTATGATTGTAACAAACAAGATTTTATTTGTCAAATATTTATTAGTCTAATTCAAACAATTAACCAGATAACAAATTAAGGCCAACCAACCTATTTAAGACTTCTTTAAACTCTGAAAATCATCCAACATAATACTAGCCAACACAGGACTTAACGGCGAACCCTGCGGCAACCCAGCCAAACGCTCCTCACCATCCAAAGTCGCACTCATCCAACCCATAACCAAATCCACCACCACATCATCCCCAAAAAACGCATTCAACCGAGTAAACAACCGAGACCACTCAACATCATCAAAATCCAAATCCCCTTCAGACTTCCCCCGCCGAGCCCCAAAACTACCACTATACACCAATGTATTCAACGCAAAACCAACAACATACGTCACAGCCTGTTGAGCCACCCGATCAAGCAAATTACCATCCCGCTTCCGCAAACAAGGAATCTTATACTCACCACTCAACAACTGCTCCCGTAAATGAATCAACCGCCCTCCATCATCCAAACCTGTCAGGTTTCCAAAACCAGACAGCTCTTTTAAAGCCCGCTCCAAATTATCCGGCCGACAAGCCAACTCCAACAACGAACTCATCGCCCCAACTCGTGGCAAAGTTCGCCCAGCCTGTGCCGACTCCAAAATATACCTTCCCCAACCAAACGACCGCCTCTGCCCAATCCCCACATACTGCCCCAAAACCCAATACAACCACTGCTCCCTCGACATATCCTCCGTATCAAACACCATCCGCCCCAACAAACCACCCATCGGCTTCTCATAACCCTTATCATTATAATAACTATAATCAATCCAAAATACATCAGCCATTTCTAGCCGTTGCGTCTCATCTGTTGTACGAGATGGCACATTATCTACTCTTTGCCGTAATAACCCAGCCAACGCATCATAAATTCGATCATTAAACAGAGCAAAGTCAATCTGTGAATGATGGCGACAAAACCGTCTCTCTCTTTTTTTCTTATTTTTCACTTGCATCGGCAAAGTCAATCGCACTGGCGACAACCAACTGACCCAACACTGATCATGACCAAACCAAATATCCGTTTCCTGCTGCAAAGTATCAAATGAATACGGACTCAATTCCGCAACAGACTTAATTGGCTCCTGAGTAAACAAATCCTGAGCCTGATGAAAAAGCAAATTATCCCGAAACGGCATCTTTTTATCACGGATTTTTACATTATTTGGTAATTTATACAGACAGTTAAGAATATGTTGCAATAACTCCTCACCACCATTTAACGCAAACAAAGTAAAACGATACAAATCCCCTTTTTGATAAGTTACATGACCATTTTCAGGAGCATCCAAAGTGATATAATGTTCATAATTCTGCACATCACCAATTAAATGCCGCAACCAAGCAGTCAAAGCCAAATGGTGAAATAAACGAGTTTTGGCCGGAGCAGTGAATTCAAGGGTTATATTAACAGCATGTAATGGGAGAAGGTGTTCGATTGGGAGCATAGGAGTACAAAATTTATTTTGTGAGTAGAAAAGGTTATCTCGTTCCCAACGGCTTCGTTGGGAATGCCTACCATACCGCTCTGCGGTATTCCTTTCTGGGTTTTAATAGTGACAAAGCATTATGGTAGAAACCATTCCAAATTGAAATCAAATCATAAATTATAATAAATTGACTATATAACCAGATATAAACTATTTTTTACGATGATCAGATAAAATAATGACGTTTGCTTCATTAGGATCGCTAACTTTTTTATCAGATATAATAAAACCAAATTTTGGGTTATATGTTTCTCCACGTAAATAAATAGAAGTAACTTCCATTTCTTCAGATGCTTGAAAAGCCGCTATACTCATAACGGCTGTACCAGATGTTAAATCAACACAAACTTTTTCTTTATCATATTTTTCTAAAATACTTTTTAATAAAGAAATACAATGTTGTTTAATTATAATAATATCATAAGCTTGTTCATTAGTAATACCAGAATTTTTATTTTTACTATCAATAGATTCAATATCTTCAAACATATTAAATATTTCTTTTGCTTTTTCTCGTGTTTTTTCTGTCCAAACCAATTCTATACGCTTGGGTTCAATATTGCGTATATGCCATTCTGTTTGAGTTCCATGAAAACTTGTTAAAATAAGACTTGCATCAAAAGAATCTTTTATTGGTGATAATTTGTCACCAGCATACTTAAAATTATGTTTTGCTTCCTCTCTATGAGCCCATGCTAATAAAGCAACTGACCAAGCTAATGTCATGGATAACCATCCCATTAATACAGAAGAATTATTAAAAATAAGGAAAAAATCATTAAAAAAAGGATGTTCTGGCATAATAGTACTACCAAAACCAATTAATAAGGTAACGATAGATAATATTAAAAAAATAATAAAACCAGTAGTTAATGGAAATAATCTTGCATTTTTAAGTAGCCAATGCCAAAATTTCATTTAAACTTCTCCTAAAATTTTCTTAACTCTATCAACTTTTGGCTTCTGCTTCTTTTTACTTGGATTTTTCCATTTACCAATTTTTTCATAAAAAGTTTGCAACTGTATAGCAATTTTTTTAGCATCTTCTGGTTCAACAGCTTCCATCTTATTAAGCCAATCACCAGCTTTTGTCTCACCCTCACTTTGATTACCTTCAGATAAACTTAAATAAACTTCCCTTTCTAAATCAGATAATTCATTTAATATTTGCTTTTTCTCAGATTCTTTTTTTGCAGTAATTTCTTTTTCTTTAAATTCTTGTAATATATTTTGTTCTTCTTCAGTTTTTCTATCCAAATGCCCATAACCAGCCGCAGTTTTTGCTCCAGCCCCTAACCATTGTAAAGCTTCAACTAATTCTTTCAATGCTAGTTTTGCTTGGTCATCATTCTTTTTATCACGAGCCACAACTGTAACTAAAAACTTTGTATCCTTCACTGCTAAAAATGGCACTGGAACTGGGTCATGCCAATCTGCTGGGATACGTTCAGGTTGATTTTTTACACTAGTAATATTGCCACCTTCAGCATACCAGTCTCCATAATGTGGAGTCATAATATCGGGAATTAATTTAACTGGTTCAATAGGAATAGCATCAAAGAAAATCAATTTTCCAGCTTGGTCTTTATCGTCACCATCTTCTCCTTTAACCATTCCAAACCAATCACGTCTTCGTTGTTTTGTTTGATTTTCATCTAATTCTTCATTCCAACCACTTTCCACCCAAGCTCGCAACAAACCTTTCATTGAACTACCAGCCAAATACGGTACACCCAAAGTATGATGCCAACTCATACCATTTTCTACTGGATGCGGTAATCCCATTCCGGTTACAAAATTCCAGTTGGTTTCACAGATTGCAAAATCTTCAGAACTTAATTCTGGTTTATTTTTCAAAGTTTTAATTAAATTTAAAGTGCGGTTTTTATAATTTGCAAGTGCTGTCATATCACCGCATTTCTTATGCGTAGTAATAGAGTTAATCCAAGTAGTTTTTCCATCATTTGGAACTTCCCAATCATTATTGTACTCATTAAAGAAACGAGTAAACCATAAACCAAAATGACTTTTTTCATTGAGATATCGTACAACTCTATTATTGTTATAGCTTTCTTCATCATAAAGAGGAATTCTAGTCATTATTATCTCCTTCTTCATCATCTCTCATAAAAGCAGTAGCAAATTTTTTAACCCAATCCATAAATACCATTGCTTCTGCTTGGGCCGTGATATAAGCGTGCATATCCTCTTGAGTAATTCCATCTAATAAATCCATTCCTAAAAAAGGCTGTCCTTCTTGACTTAACCAATCAGAAAGTAATTGATAAATAAGTTCATAGTCTCGCTTATTTTTACTTTTATAAAAAGCCGCTGCTTGTCCTAATCCATTGGCATGAATCATAAATGGAAAAGCTGAAACATGGCTTTTATACTCTTTACATTGTTTTTTATCCAACCGTCTTTTTGCACATTTTACCCCTTCCAAGGCAAAAGCAGCTCGTTGTTGTTGCATCGTCTGCATTATTAATCTCCTTTCCATGTTTTAATTTTACACCAACCCATACCAACAGTTTCATTGCCGCCAATTTGCAAATAAGGACGTTCAGAAAATAAATCCATGATATGTTTCAAAATACTGCTGTTTGTCTTTTCACTTTTATCTTTACGAGACTTAAAAGCAGCCACAGTAGTATAGAGTAAAGTATCTGATGGCAAAGTTTCTTCATACCACAATTGTCCCTTTTTAACAATTTTAGTATCATTATCTATCTTAATATGAGCATTTACCGGTGTTGCATAACGAGCCAAATGGGAAAAAATATCGTTGTTTACAATTACAAGTTGTTCTTCTAACTTATTAATATCTGCTAATATACTAATAACATTAATAACTTTTTCTAAATCCTTTTTTTTAGTTTCAAAACGAAATTCTTCTAAAAATAAATTATCAGTTGATTCATCAGAAATAAAAGCTTGATTATCATCTGGTATTTCAGTAGAAAAAACTTCTTTAAATCCCAACCTTTTGCAATCTCTTTGTAATCGTTCCAACAAAGCGGGACAAGTGACCAATTTAAAATATCCAGTCAAAGAACGCACTGGTAACAATAATAATTTAGCATCACTTATGGCTACAGAACCAGCATGTTCATTGCCTTCTTCTGGACCAAATACTTCATTTACCCAACAATCTTTCTTAAGATTATTATTTTCATCAACCTCACAATTCTTATCTTTTTTTGCATATTCAGTAGCCAACATCCGCATCGCACCTTTAACCGCCGAACCATAAACACAAGGCCAATCAGTATGCGACTCTCTTTGAATAGGCAAATCAATCACTCCAGTCATCTGACCAGTACCAGCATGTAAAGATGTTTCTGTTAATAAACTTAAAATTGCTTGTTTCATATTTTATTTTCCCATTTTCCAACTGCTAATTCTCCACGACCAAACGCAGTATCCTTACCAATTTTTTTACCGTGTAATTTTGTTGGGTCACCACTAATAACTTCACAAAACCAAACGCTTCCTGCTGGCACTAAACTAACAACAGCTCTTGATTGTTTTTTGACTAAATCCCAGCCACCTTCTTGAATTGATTTACCCAATACAGAACTGATTATTTTTAGTTTGACTCCTTTAATTTCCCCTTGCCAAAAATCATCATTATCACTTTTTATAAAACTTTCGTCTGGTAACCAATTATTGCCTAAATTAGCGGCAGTTAGCAAAGTTAAAAATATATATTTTTCGTCCTTCAAAATTGGAGTTTTCATTTGGCTATTTTCTTCATTAATTAATACTTCAGCCAAACGCCCTTCGCCACCAAAATTAATCAAATCACTCTCACTTGGATGAAATCTATCCTTAATTCCATCAACTAGCATACCTATTTTTAAATTCTTATCATGATGAATACGAATATGTTGATTTTGATACAAATGATGTTCTTTAGTTATCCGAGTACTTGTATCTAATGCAATTCCAACTCTATTTTCAATTGTAAATAAATCTTTATTGTATATGATATTTCTAGGAAATTTACCAGATAATACCCGTTCAAAATCTTTTTGATTTAACCAAGCATCTTCTATTGGTTTAGCCCCTTTTAATTCCCCAGTTTTTTCTGGTAAACGTACCGTTCCTAAATCACATTTAACTAGTTCTCCGGGAACTAAATTTACAAACTTTTCAATTTCTTCTTTCTTTCCAGTTGTTTTACCTTTTAAAATGTTTAATGGTACTGGATAAAGACGTTCTAATTGTTTTTCATTCTGTTTTTCGTTATAAAGTAAATAAGGGCCAGTTAATTGTAACTTACCTAAATCATCAGAATAACCAATTTCTTTAGCTAATTTATGATTCTGATTAAACTCTTTCCAATTAATCCCTTGGTTTTCACCAATTAAAGTTCGTATTGCTCCAGCAACTGTACGAGCTGGTGGTGGCAAAAGTATCGTATCAAGTTGTGTAGCACCAACAGAATCAAATGGTCTGGCTTCTTTAAAAAACCACGTATCCAGTTGAGAAAAGCTCCACTGTTTAACCATTTTTCTCTACTCCTTTATTAACAAGAAAACGAATAAGTAATGCACCATCTACATCTATTCTTCCACTTGTGTCTTTCCATTTTTTTATATCAGATTCATCAACATCACGTTTATACCTTCGACATTGATTTAACAAAGGTTTAATTTCTTTTTCGGCATTTTCTAAATTAAGCTCCTTGTTATTTCCTGCATTAACATAATCAGTTGCTAATAAAGCTAGTTGCTGTGATTCATTCAATATCTGATTTTCATCTTTTAATGGATTAAGAAATTCAAACCGTTCTCTTATTTTATAAAAGAAATTATTAGTAAATCCAGATTCTTTTTCATCATAATCACGAAATTTATCGGCAATCTCTTCTAAAATTAATTCATCCCCATTCAAAGCACATTCCCAAGGCATAGCCCATTGAACAGCAGTTCCTCCTGGTTTCCAAACTCTAACTGCTACAGAATCACGCCCACAACCATCTTTAGCCACATTATCTAATAATCTATGAGCATCTCGTAACATTTTAGTCAACGGAGTTTTCATATGAGCAAATTCAACTGCTGCTGAAATAGTAGAATTTTCAATTTCAGAATTGCCAGTATTTTTGAAGCATTTTTGATAATGTTTTCGTATATTTATAGCACATTTAAATACACCCTCTACTGGTAAAACTGCTAACACATCATCACCACCAGCATAAATTAAAAAACCACTATGTTCATAGACAACATCAGGAACTGATTCTGTAAAATTTTTTAAGGCTTCAGAAATTGCTTTACCTTCTTTACCTATTTTGGAACCTAAAGAATCACCATCCATCATTAGAATTGCATAGAAGGGTGAAGGTATAGTTTCAAACTGTTTTAACGCAGTTATTACTGGTTTTGAGTCATTTTCATCATATAAATTCTTATTTTCTAATTCACTAATGAAAAAAATCCTTCCATCTAAAGCAATTAATTCCTTGTTGCTCTCACGTTCATCACATATCTTTTTAAGACATGAAATATCCGTATGCCATTCACTATAATCAATTTTAGCTTCTTTTGTTGTATTAAAGAATTCTTTCAGCTTACTTTTTTCTTCATTTTTTATAACATCCTCCAACCAATGAACTGCTGCCATATAGGAAACAGAAGGAATACCAGATTTTAATTCCCAACCATTTATTTCAAATTTTGTCTTAACAGTTGGTTTATTATTATCCTTTTTATGGCTAAAAATAATATTTCCTAACTTCCAATCTTTTATTTCTTGTCCTTCTAAATTTTTTACTTTTAATTCTTGGAAATGATGAACAAAACGTCTCTTAACAAAAGCAATAGCACATAAATGCTCATTTTCCCTTAAATCTAGTCCTGTTTTTTTACGAACTTTTTGCCAGAAATTTTCTAATCCATCTGAAGTTGGTTTTAACTCTCCAGAAAGCTCTTGCCAACCAACCATCATCATACATTTAATACCCGGTTCTTCAGTAGTAAAATGATTTCGCCAGTTTTTTCTTCGGTCAAGCAAATCAGAAGCTTCATCATCTTCGGTTAATACCCAGCTTATTTCCCAAAAACTTTCAATTTGTCTATCCCAAATATCTTTTGTTTTTTGATTGGAATTAGCTAAATCATTATCCCAAACTTTTTTTGCTAGTTCACACCACGCTTTATTAACATTATCTATAACCAATTGTGGAGCAAATTTATCATTTACCTCGGCTTTAAAACGATTAGGAATACCACCTTGTTGTGGCCCCTGCTTTCCATTCAAATATCCTTCTTTTATCCAAGTTAGGTAGTCCTTATTAACTGTGGGAAACTCAATTTTTCCATTTTGTTTTTCTACGGATACCATAGCTACACCAGACAGCCATGATAATAAAAATGAACCGGCCCAAAAATCACGAGTACGACGTGCTTGGGCAACAAAGCTTTGGACTGGACCAATTGTAAAGTGAAAGTATTGTTTTTCCATATTTATTAAATTCCTATTTGTACATATTGACGGAAATAATCCGCTATTTCTTTTTTTGATACATTATTTTCAACAACTGATATTACAAAATCAGCCAATTCATCTGGATCAATTTTTACTTCAATACTATTTAAATATAAAAACAACAAAGCTGCTCGTGTTCCAATGCGTTTATTACCATCAATAAAAGGATGATTTTTAACTAGATGAAATAAATAAGCTGCTGCCATTTCGTACAAATCAGAATGCAAATATTTTCCATCAAATGTGCTACATGGCATATTGATAGCAGATTCTAAACTTTTTTGATCATGTATTCCGTAACTGCCACCATATAATTCAATTGATATTCGATGTGTTTCAAGAATTTCATTTAATGTTAAAAATTCAGGATCATTCATTTGCTAATCTTTCAAAAGTTTTATTATAATGAGAATCCATCCATTTATGAGCATCGGCTAATTTTTGTTTTCGCATTGTTTGAGAATTTTCTGACATTCTCAAATCCGTAATATCTAGTTTTACTTTGTTCATTTTACTTTCAACAGTTTGTATATCTACATGATTATCCAAAGTTTGTAATTGATTGGATAATTTGTTCCATGCTTCTTGTAAAACTACAAAATCTTGTTGTAATTCAACTATTTTATCCATATTAATACCATTGATAATGAAAGTGAACAGGCCCAAAAATCACGAGTACAACGAGCTTGAGCAACAAAGCTTTGGACTGGGCCAATTGTGAAGTGAAAGTATTGTTTTTCCATAATATTTATATGATATTTGTCCTTGTACTAAATCGATCTAAAAATTTATGTATCACTTTCCAATCCACATTATGGGGTATTTGATTGGCATTATGTCCACTTTTAATTTCTATACGATCTGAACTTGGTAAAAAACTAGATGGTAATAGGAATTGAATTGCAGCATAACTATTATCAGGAAATTGATGTAAATGTATAAACAGTGGAGAAGCTCGTCGTCCACGTTCTTTTCCTATAGGTTTAACATCTACTTTTTTACCAGATGACAAATAATAGTTATGTGGTAATCCAAATATTACTCTTCTGGGATGTTCACTAACTCTAATCCCTTTTGAAACATCATAAGCCAAATCATGATCATCTTGAAATTCTATTTTTTTACTTTTAAAACTGCGATAAGTATTCATTTCATTACCTATATCATTCAATATATTTTGAACTTTTTCCTTTTTTCCTTTTATCATTGAAATATCTATACGACTTTTCTCAGAAAAAGCAGTAAAAGGTGGCAAATCACAGGGTAAATTTTTACATAATTTTATTAATATCTCTTTATATTCTTCAGTATTTTCAGGTATTTTATATTTGTCATAACCTGTCAAACTTTTAATAGAGACTGAACCAAATCCTCTACGTGACCTACTACCTAAACTACCCATTAAACCAAATAAAAGTAATGTTTTAACTATACTTTCATCTATATCTTTACGAAAACATAATTTAATAGTGAATGTTTTTTCTGCTGGTAGTGCTGAACGTTGATAAATTACCTGCCCTTGTTGTCGTGTATAAAGCCCTTGTCCTAATAAATAAATATATCCATTTTGATTCTGTAAAGGATATTGATTTATTAAATTTTCAGGCTGCAATGGTGTTACATTAGAAATTACTTGCAACAAAAAAACTCCCTGTCCTCCTTTTCCATCAATTTCAGACGAACCAAACAAACGGCATTCTTCTTCATGCAATTCTTTTAAAGAATCTTCCACATTTGTTCCAAAAAATCCCCCCCAATTCAACGCTCGCCACCAAAACCGTAATGCACCCTTAATAGAAGGTGGTCGAATACTTGTTGCTTTTTGCTCTGCATCACCAATAAACATTGGAGTAACAATCTGATAAGTTGCTTTAAGAGTTTTCATATTTAATAAATTATTTAACAATAACAGCCGGAATGTTAGGACTATTTGGATTAACAGTAACCGTGTTATCTCGTGGAGAAATAACTAAATCCATATCTTCTAGTGGGATTGCTCCCATTAACACAGTATCCCCTAAAACTAAAGCCCCTGTGTAACAAGTACGGCCTAAATAGTTAATTTTAATTGGCCCAGCATAAGGAACTAAATGTGATTTTGAATCAGCAGTGGTCACTTCACGTTGTTCAGTTTCTTCTAATTTTAGTTGAATTGCAATATGTTCAGGAATACAAAGAGTTATTGCACCGGTATCCACTATCGCAGTGACTTTAATCGAATTAAGATTCGGTTGAGCTGGATTACTCAGTTGTAAGTCAGTGTTAATAATACCCATTTTATCAAAAATCCTCAAATGATTTATTTAAAAAATCTACAGTAAATTGATATTCCTGTTTGCGTACAATAGCAAAAACAATGTCATCAGAAACATTCATATATTCATGGACAACCGTATTTCTGAAACCAATAGTTTTATCCCACTGTATTTTTTCAACCTCACTAATAATATTAAGTTGCTGTAATAATTGAAAAACATCATAAGCTGAAACAGGGATAACTTGCTGTTTAATTTTTAATAAATGTTTAGCTTTACCAATTGAGTTTTCAATTAATACTTGTAACGCATGGATAATTCCCAATTTTTCCATATAAGAAAAAGTATCTCCCATTTCCAACCTTTGTCTAGCTTCATCCAAAACACCTTGATGTAAACGACACATCTTTTCCGTTTCAGCTTGATAAAGTTCTATTTTCATGTTGTAATCGCCAATAAAAATCTGCTTCTAATGACCAAACTCGTTTATAAAATAAATATAATTCCAGTGAATCATCACCTTTTAACACAATATGCTCCGCTACCACCGAAGACATTAACGATAATGAAGCAGATCGTAGGTCAACTATATCTATCTTATCGGTTTTTAGTAATTGAGCTAATTTTTGACGCAATTGTTCTTTTTGGATAAAACGTTCATTTATTGATGAATTATGAAACCAAATTGCAAAATCCCAATCACTTTGTGGATTAACCATTCCATTTGCACGACTGCCGAACAACAAAGCAAAAGTTATATATGATTTTTGGGCAAAAAAAAGTTTCAACGATTTTGAATAAGACATTTAAAATATAAAAAATACCCAAGATAACCCAACAATTAGCGGAAACATGAACAATACCCATATTTGCCTAAATCTAATTGGATGCTTTTTTACTTTAAGTTCAAAATTAATACCGTGTTCTGCAAAAAATTTTCTGATTTCAAGATCAAGTTCATTTACCGTTTCACTATGCCTTTTCATAGATTTATGATCTTCAAACCCTATTAAAAACCAAAGTGCTGCTATTACTATTCCGATAATTGGTACAATTGAAATAAAATTTTTCGATAATGTTTCTAAATGAGTGAAAAAGAAACCAAATATTGCTAATTCCAATGTAAGAAACCAATTAAAACGATTCCAAATTCTGCTTGAATATTCTGTTAATGCCAACATTCGTACTTCATAATAATGTACAAGTTCTGCTAATTGTTTCATAATCTTTTACAAATTAAAATTTGTACTCCTACTCTAGTAGCTCACCAATTGAATATTTATCACCATGTGCAATGGCAACAACATATTTGGCTAATTTGGGGTCATAACAGGCAATCGCTTGATATAAATGGCTTAATTTATGAGCAAATACCATCGCTACGGGCAAAGTAGCCGGGCCATTAATTTTTATAATCTCGCCACCAGCAATATCACCATTTTCAATAAGTTGCTCAAGGCGTTGTTCTACATCTTTAACTATTTCATTATTT
Source organism: Candidatus Halobeggiatoa sp. HSG11 (assembly GCA_030378105.1). Lineage (GTDB taxonomy): Bacteria > Pseudomonadota > Gammaproteobacteria > Beggiatoales > Beggiatoaceae > DRQV01. Next base: position 25,702 of record JAUCGL010000036.1, read on the forward strand.
TGGGCAGATTTTTTACCAAAACCAATTTTTAATTCATTATTATCTTTTAGTTCAATGTTAAAAGTTGTAGTATCTTTATTCATATTTTTTATATAAGTTGGTGTCATCTCTACAATAATTTTAGCTAATTGTTTAACGGTTGGACGTTCTTTTGCGGAATCATCTTCACGATCTAAATAATGGATTGAACCTCTGTAGATATTGTCATTTTCAAGCTTAAGAATTGTATCCTCTGTTCCATGATAATCACTATGCAACTCGGCAATTATTTGTAAATTAAGGTGTTTAGAAAAATTACGCCATACATCTAGCTCGTCCATATTACCAGCTATTAAGATTATATGAGTAGCATGTTTACAGATAATTATATTATCATCAGTAATTTTTCCTCCAATATCTATTAATGTTAAAGGTTCTCTGCAATTTTTTACATCATCAGATACTCGTTTAACAAAACTATCAGTAAATTCACCTTTATAATCACGCTTTAAAGTTTCAGCATTTTTTGGGTCACAACTAACGGCTTCATAATGCCAACATCCTTCACCATCAGGACATGCAGTTATAACATATGGATAGGGAGTATTTGGTATAGCTCTGATTGCTTGTTTAAGACCTTCTCGTAAGCATGATTTGCCTGAATGTGGTGGGCCGCCAAGAACTATTTTCATTTTGAATTATGATTGCAATTTAAATTTTAAGCCTACCATCATGATATAAACAAGTCAATCCGGTTTAACAGATTGTAAAGCGATAATGTTAGATTTTACAAAATGTAAAACGATATGTTAAATGGTGGTTATGAAATAGGCATAAAAAAAGCCCCAAGTCTATGTGACAAGGGGCTTTTTTCGTTTCAACTGTCTAATCGGCGAATAATTGTCAGAATCAGGATTTTCAGAATTTGAGGATTTGCAGGATAAAACCTAAAATAAAACCTTGATTGTTAAATATATAAGAAATATTTGGGATTATTATGGTTTTTAATCCTGAAAATCCTTAAATTCTGTGAATCCTGATTCTGACAATGAAGTTTAATTGCCTGATCGGCGAACTTCCATGAAAGATATATGGCTATACAAATGGCAAACAAAGGTAATCCTAGTTTCAATCACCTAAACGGTGAACCTTCATGAAAGAGAAGACACGGGTTGTGTTACAAACTGTGAACGAAGGTTTCAATTGCCTGATCGGCGAACTTCCATGAAAGAAGAACAACCTGAGATTGACGACAACCAAGACTCTGAGTTTCAATTGCCTGACCGGCGAACTTCCATGAAAGAGCGGGTTATTTCCCACTTTTAAAATCAACAACTTATTATATTTACTTTGTTAAAGAACATAATGCCACTTCATTAATTATGAGGATAACAAACAAGATTTTATTTGTCAAATATTTTTTAGTCTGAATCAGGATTCACAGGATTATAGAATTTTCAGGATAGTTTGTTAAGCCATTTTGGGGTTTATTAATTGCCTTAACCGAAAAGCTATGTAGGTCTTGCTTAAGTGAAACATACCCCGATTAATATATACTGTTTCGCTGAAAAATTAATTAGTTCACGGAATATGAACGTTCCGTGAACATCATGAAATTTCTGTTTTAAATACATTGCCAACGAAGACATTGGGAATGTAAAATAATGATTTAATTAGTTAAATGGTTTTGACTTTCATTAACAATTAATAATTAACCATTCACAATTATCTATAACCTACTGAAAATGATTCATTAAGTTATTAGAATCAATTGTAGACTTCTTCATTTCTTTGTGATGCAAATTAGGATGCCGATGATGACGGCGTTCAGAATGATGTACCAAGCCAGTTCCAGCTGGAATCAAACGGCCAACAATAACATTCTCTTTTAAACCTCGCAATTCATCACAACGACCATTAACAGAAGCATCCGTCAACACCCTAGTTGTTTCTTGGAAAGAAGCTGCTGAAATAAAAGATTCCGTAGCAAGTGATGCTTTAGTTATACCCAATAATTGTGGTTCCCAAGTTGCAAGTCTCAGGTTGGCATTATTAGCAATTTCATTCTCTTCTATAAGTTTAGATCGCTCTACCATTTCACCGGGCAATAAATGAGTCTCACCAGGATCAATAACAACAATCTTCCGCAACATTTGCCGTACAATCACTTCAATATGCTTGTCATTTATTTTAACACCTTGTAAACGATAAACTTCTTGCACTTCATTAACAATATAATTAGCTAACGCAGTAACTCCTAACAAGCGTAATATGTCATGTGAATTAGGAGCTCCATCAACAATTTCTTCACCTTTTTCAACATGTTGCCCTTCATAAACATTAATATGCCGCCATTTAGAAATAGGTATTTCTTCAACTTCACCTTCTGAATCAGTAATCAAAATTTTCTGTTTAGTTCTGGTATCTTTACCAAATGTGATAATTCCAGTCTGTTCAGCCAATATAGAAGGTTCTTTCGGAATTCTTGCTTCAAACAAATCAGCAACTCGTGGTAAACCACCAGTTATATCCCTTGTTTTAGTTGATTCTTGCTGCAAACGAGCCACTATATCACCTACTTTAACCCATGTACCATCTTCAACGTTAATCACAGCACCAGGTGGTAGAGTATAAGTAGCTGGCATTTCAGTACCAACAATATTAACATTATTGCCTTGTTCATCAACTAACTTAACAGTTGGTCGCATATCTTTAGCATGAGAAGGTCGTAATTTAGGGTCCATGACAACAATACTACTTAAACCAGTCATTTCATCAACTTCTCGACTAACAGTTATACCTTCAATAACATCAACAAATTGAGTTTGACCGGCCACTTCGGTTATTATTGGGAAAGTATGTGGGTCCCAACTAGCTACCATCTGTCCAACTGCAATATTTTCACCTTCTTGAACGTTTAATACCGCTCCATAAGGAACTTTATAACGCTCTCTTTCCAAACCGAATTCATCCAAAATACTTACTTCACCAGAACGAGACACAGCAATATGACGGATAGTACCATCATCAGCTTGTTGTGGTAATAGTTTAAGATTATCAAACTTGGTAGTTCCTTTAGATTTAACTTCAATCTGACTAACCGCAGCAGCTCGAGAAGCAGCACCACCAATATGGAAAGTCCGCATAGTTAACTGAGTACCCGGCTCACCAATAGATTGAGCTGCAACAACTCCAACTGCTTCCCCAAGATTGACTATTTGTCCACGCCCTAAGTCACGTCCATAACATTTAGAACAGATACCATATTTGGATTCACAGGTTATTGGAGAACGAACATTGATACGATCAACACCTTCTTGCTCAAGACGTTCAACCCATTCTTCATCTAATAAAGTTCCAGCTTTAACTATTGGAGCTGCAACTCCACGTTTAAATACATTTTCTGCCACTACACGTCCCAAAACTCTATCACATAAAGGTTCTACAACATCTCCACCTTCAATCAAAGGAGTCATTTCTAAACCACGATGAGTTTGGCAGTCATACTCTAAAATAACCATGTCTTGGGCAACATCAACCAAACGTCTAGTTAAATAACCAGAGTTAGCAGTTTTCAAAGCCGTATCAGCAAGCCCTTTTCTTGCTCCATGAGTGGAAATAAAATACTGTAATACGTCTAAACCTTCACGGAAATTTGCTGTAATCGGAGTTTCAATAATGGAACCATCTGGTTTAGCCATCAAACCACGCATAGCAGCTAATTGACGAATCTGAGCTTGTGAACCACGAGCTCCAGAATCAGCCATCATGTAAATAGAGTTAAAAGACTCCTGAGCAACTTCTTTGTTATCAGCATCTAAAACTGTATCATGCCCTAATTGTTCCATCATGGCATTAGTTAATTTATCATTGGTATGTGACCAAATATCAATAACTTTGTTATAACGCTCTCCATGAGTTATTAGGCCAGATGCATATTGCTCCTCTATTTCCCCAACCTCATTTTTAGCAGCTTCAATAATTTTAGGTTTATCATCCGGAACCACCATATCTTCAACACCAATGGAAATTCCAGCTTTAGTTGCATAAGAAAAGCCCATCTTCATTAGCTTATCAGCAAAAATAACGGTCTTTTTCAGCTCTAATTTTCGATAGCAGACATTGATTAATTTAGAAATAGCTTTTTTAGTTAAATTACGGTTAAGTAATTCAAATGGCAAACCAACTGGCAAGATTTCATAAATCAAAGCTCTACCTACGACAGTTTCCACTCTTATAACAGAAGTAGTTTCAACTGGTTCGGCTGTACCAATCAAAGTTTTTAAAGTTGAAGCTGGTTTCTCAATAATAGTTTCTTCTAAACGTACTGTTACTTTAGCGTTTAATTCTACAATTTGGTTTTGATAAGCTCTATGTAGTTCATTTAAATCAGCAAAGAACATTCCTTCACCACGAGACCCAATTTTTTCCCGAGTCATGGAATACAAACCTAATACTACGTCTTGAGAAGGTACAATAATTGGTTCACCATTGGCAGGCGACAATACATTGGTAGAAGCCATCATTAGAGTACGAGCTTCTAATTGGGCCTCAATCGCCAATGGTACATGGACAGCCATTTGGTCACCATCAAAGTCAGCATTAAAAGCGGTACACACCAACGGATGTAACTGAATAGCTTTACCTTCAATCAAAATTGGTTCAAATGCTTGAATACCCAAACGATGTAAAGTTGGAGCCCGATTAAGCAACACTGGATGTTCACGGATAACTTCTTCTAGCATATCCCAAATCAAAGTGTCTTCTCGCTCAACCATCTTTTTAGCTGCTTTGATGGTAGTTACCCAACCTTTAAGCTCCAACTTACCAAATACAAATGGTTTAAATAGTTCCAAAGCCATTTTTTTAGGTAAACCACATTGATGCAAACGCAAAGTTGGTCCTACCACAATAACGGAACGTCCTGAATAATCAACCCGTTTACCCAACAAGTTTTGCCGAAATCGCCCTTGTTTACCTTTAATCATGTCGGCTAAAGATTTCAATGGTAGCTTGTTAGAACCAGTTATTGCTCGGCCTCGTCTTCCATTATCTAACAGTGCATCCACTGATTCTTGTAACATCCGTTTTTCATTACGCACAATGATTTCTGGAGCACTTAATTCAAGCAATCTTTTCAAACGGTTATTACGGTTGATAACTCGTCTATATAAATCATTAAGGTCTGAGGTAGCGAAACGCCCACCATCAAGTGGCACCAAAGGTCGCAACTCAGGTGGTAATACTGGTAAAATCTTTAAAATCATCCACTCTGGTTTATTGCCAGAATGTAAAAATGCTTCAATAAGTTTTAAACGTTTGGAAAATTTTTTAATTTTAGTCTCTGAAGCTGTAGCAATTATTTCTTCTCGCAAACGATTAACTTCTTCAGCCAAATTCATGCCTTTTAATAACTTAAGGATAGCCTCAGCACCCATTTGTACTTCAAAATCATCACCATGTTCTTCTAAAGTTTCTAAATAGGATTCTTCACTTAATAACTGTCCCTTATTAAGCGGAGTCAAACCGGGTTCAATTACTACATATGCTTCAAAATATAAAATTCTTTCAATATCTCGCAGGGTCATATCTAACATTAAACCCATACGTGATGGCAATGATTTAAGATACCAAATATGAGCAACTGGACTAGCTAAATCAATATGTCCCATACGTTCTCGGCGTACTTTAGCTTGTGTTACTTCAACTCCGCATTTTTCACATACCACACCTCGGTGTTTAAGACGTTTGTATTTACCGCACAAGCACTCATAATCTCTGGTAGGGCCGAATATTTTGGCACAGAATAAACCATCGCGTTCTGGTCGAAAAGTACGATAATTGATAGTTTCCGGCTTTTTAACTTCACCATAAGACCAAGAGCGAATTTTTTCCGGTGATGCAAGACCAATACAGATTTTATCAAAATCATCTATTTGGCCTTGAGTATTTAACAAATTTAGTAAGTCTTTCATGTAGATTGTCGGGGGATTTAATTGTGAATTGCTGTGAATTTAAAATAAATTCAACAAGATTTTAGTGTATGACGACGTATTTCAATATAATTTTCTACTGGAATTTACTTTATGAACAATTTTAGCATATTTTTTGCTTTATGTCCGTTTGAAATTAAATTTAAGTTTAAATTAATTATATCTATACGAAACATTTAAGAGTGGATAATCAACTGGAATGTTGCAAGTTTTAAAAGATATATTTATGTATTTATAACTTACAGTTTTATCAATAATTAAACTATTAAATTAGGTTTTTAATCTCCATTATTTGGATCAAAAATAGGTAGAAACACTGTAAATGTTGTTTTGCCGACTACGCTATTAACAGTTATTGTACCATCATGTTTATCAATAATTTTTTTAACAATATCTAGTCCTAAACCACTACCTTCACCAGTTGCTTTAGTAGTAAAAAATGGTTCAAAAATTTTTGCCTGTACTTCATCTGAAATACCACTACCACTGTCTGTAACCGCAATCAAAATTTGTTTATCTTGCATGGTAACATCAATCTGTAAAGTACCTTTATTATCCATAGCTTGCAAAGAATTATGAACTAGATTAGTCCAAACTTGATTAAGTTCATCAGGATAACAAGGTATTGAAGGTAAATTATCAGCATAGTTTTTTATTAATTTAACTCCATGTTTAAGCTGATTATGGTACAAAGTAAGTACAGTTTCAATCCCTTCAACAATATCGGCTGATATTTTTTTTCCAGTTTGGTCATAACGGGCAAAACTTTTTAGTGCAAATACGATCTTTGCAGCTCGATTAGAAGCCATATTGATAGTTTGAGTACTTTTTTGCAAACTAATCAATTGATAAGCCATGTCTAAAATTGTTTGGTTATTAGGGTCTTTTAAAATTGGTAAAAATATTTCAATATCATTATAAATACCTATTTCTACTAATGTATCTGCAATTGTGTCATCAATATCATATTCTGTTAATTGGCGAGTTAAAGTTCGTCTAAATTGTCGTTTTTCTTTAGAAGATAACATTTTTTTTTGTTGGATAGCCTGTTTTAACAAAATAAAAAAATCTTGTTGTCTTTCTTCAGAAAGTGATTGAAAAAATAGCGGTAATTGCTCTAGTGAATCGTCTAAAAATTGCCCAATATTTTCTACTGAAGAACGAATAGCTCCTAATGGAGTATTTATTTCATGAGCAATTCCAGCAACTAATTGTCCCAAAGTTGCCAATTTTTCGGTTTGAATTAGTTCTTGTTGGGTAGATTTAAGGTTATTAAGAGTTTTTGAAAGCTCATCAGTACGTTCTTGTAAAGTCGCATTAACCTCTTTAAGAGCATTATTTTGTTCTTCTAATAATTGGTCTTTAAAATAACTTTTAACTGCATCATATACTGTTAAAATTAACTCTCCTCTGTCCCAAGGTTTTAATATATAGCGATATAAATTAGCATGATTTAATGTATCGACTAACGCTGTTGTATCAGATATACCAGTTAATAAGATTTTGAAAGTTTTGGGTGCGATGAGATGAATGCACTGAAGCAGTTCAGAACCTGACATGCCGGGCATCATATAATCAGATATTATCAAAGGAATCTCACAACCATTTTGACTTAGTTCCTCAAATAATTCTAAAGCTTCTTCACCACTCTCAGCAGCTTCGACAAAATATTCTTCTCCTAAGGCTTCCAGCAATTCTATCTGGATAGTGTTAAGAGCAGTCTTTTCATCATCAACACAAATAATAACCGGTTTATTCAATTTAAATCTCAAAAATTATGAATTATAAATTATATATTAAGATAATTATAATTATAAGGTGGGTATGGATACACTAAATAATGTTTGGCCTGGTTTACTGTCTGCTATAATCATACCATCATGTTTATCAATAATGTTCTTAACAATGTCTAATCCTAAACCATTACCAGTTGATTTAGTAGTAAAAAATGGCTTGAATATTTTTGCCTGAATACTTGGTGGAATACCAGCTCCATTATCAGAAATATTAACATATATTTTAGAATCTTGTAACTTAACTTCAATTTGTAATATTCCTTTATAATCCATAGCTTGTAAGGAATTATTAATAAGATTAGACCAAACTTGACAAAGTTCATCAGGATAACACATAACAGTTGGCAGCTCACAATAATTACGTATAACATCAACTCCTAGTTTAGTTTTATTATGGTATAACATTAAAGCCGTTTCAATACCATCAATTATATTAGCGGCTATTTTTTGATTGGAATTATTACCATACGTATTCACTGTAG
>JAUCGL010000311.1 GCA_030378105.1 Candidatus Halobeggiatoa sp. HSG11
AATGTTTTTTTTTGCAGGTTATGCCAAGTTTGGCTAGTGCTTTGCTTATCGCTGATTGCGTCACATCAAATGTTTGTGCATGTTCATGTTGAAACCAGTCTGGATGTTCCGATACTTGTTTCTTCAAAGTTGCCAAATTTATCTTTGTTGGTTGTTTACCTAAAATTGGTTTTGGAGATAACTCGCCGTTTTTATTGAATATTTTTATCCAATCTTTAACTGTATTATAGTGTATATCAAATATCTTGCTTGCACTTCTCATGCTATTTTTTTCTTCAGTAACATAATTAACTACACGTTTTCTCAAATCTGTACTATAACTCATTTTTTATTGTATATAATCTATATTAATGGTATGTTTTTATAAGAATCTTACTATATCGTAAGTATGTTTACCACTTGTAACTTATGAAACTACAATCCGCTGCTAATATCATGGTTTTATCTGTCAGATGCTCCAAGCTTAGTCTGTTTAATTCTAGGAAGTCAAAATCACGTTTAAACCAGCGTGAATAACTCTTCTCATGATAATCACTGTAACGACTTAAATTTCGATAATTCGCTTTGCCTCGTTAACGCATTAAGTTCATCAATACTGCAATTATAAAGTTTCTTTGAGCTTTGTTTATATTTGACATTTTTCCTTACAACAGTTTCTTACTATCTTTATGGGAATCCTTTCTTGAAATTTGATAATTTTGTTTCATTAATTCTATTATCTCATAAGTTAGGATTCTCACTTTATTTCAGATGCTTATTCAAAACTGTCCGAACCATTGTTAGTGAAACTTTGGATATGCATATGCCTTCACTAAACTATACAACATTATTTGGCATACAAAATATTTGGGCGGATTTTGAATATATGGGACAAAATTCAGATGGTAAATTTACTTGGATTTTAAAGGATTTTGGTACAAATCAATAGACTTTTCTGCCAATAAATGCGTCAATATTTATAAAAATTTTATTATACTTGACTATCAAGTTTTTATTGTGATAAAATTTAACTTAAACAAAATAGAATGAGTTTCGCAGAAATTTCATGATGTCCCCGGAACGTCCATGTCCCGTGGACTAATCAATTTTTCAGCGAAACCGGTTATACTTGCCCCGACACGTCCGGTCTCATCGGGCGACTCCGCACTGAAGCAGCTCCGTCCCACCGACTCCCCCATGACTTAACGGTGAGCTTGTTCAAAATTTCAAGAAATGCACCCCGCTTAACTATTTCTTCAAATTTAAGAACTCTCACCTAGTCACGGACTACTCGACTTCGGTTTCGCCTCTCCATGTCTCGCAGCGTCTGAGAACATAGTGGTTAAACCAAAACCATTGAATAAAGTAACTCCTGAACAACGGGCTGTTATTAAAAATAGTGCTGGCAAGATGTTAAGTTATTATGACTATTAATTTAGACTAGTACTCCATCAACCTTGTATTGTCTGATCGCAAAATTTCTTGCTCTGGGATTCGTCGATTAAAACATTGACGACTTTACAACGCCGATTTCTATTTCTGCCATATTAAGCCAACTGCCATGTTTTGGCGTGTGATGAATTTCCAAACGT
>JAUCGL010000312.1 GCA_030378105.1 Candidatus Halobeggiatoa sp. HSG11
GGCATTATCGCAGGAGCATTGGGTCTGGAAGATATTTTAACACAACGTTTTGCATAAAAATTTAGCCAAATTCCTTTGGGAATCTCCGGCCTTTTATCTTGGGACTCACAGTTCAAGCCCACTGCCAAAGTTTGTAAACTAGTCAAATTACCTAATTCGGTTGGAAGTGTTCCAATCAAATTTTGGTTATCTCTATCTATTTTTTTCACATTTGTTGGAAAAGTGGTAGAAGCACAAGTTATCCCAGTCCAACTACATGGCATATTAGTTTGATTCCAATTATTAGTCGCACTGTCTGTCCAATTTGCACCGTTAGTGCTACTATAAAGAGCAACCAAAGCCTCACATTCAATTTGAGGAATTTCGGTTTGAACTGTGCAGTTTGTTATTTCGGTGGGTATTATCGGGCATGACGAAGTTGATGTTTGAGTAGCAGCCCAACCTTCAGTCCAACCGGGCGACATTGTATCCAAGTAGGTTTGAACATCGGTGTTAGAAACTGATAGATAATTGTTACTTAAATCTAAAGATTCTAAAATCGGAAAATTAGTTACATTAAATGAAATTGGTACTTCACCACATAATTGATTATTATTTAGATAAAGGCGTTGTAAATTACTTAATTCAATTGGAATTATTCCAGTTAACTGATTTTTAGATAAATATAAGTCTTGCAAATTAGTCAGATTACCTAATTCTATTGGGATTGTTCCTGTTAATTGATTCTCATTTAGCCAAAGACTTTGCAAGTTAGTCAAATTACCTAGTTCAGTTGGAATTATTCCTGTTAAATGATTTTCAGATAAATATAAGTATTGCAAGTTAGTTAAATTACCTAGTTCTATTGAGATTGTTCCTGTTAGTTGATTTCTATCCAAATTAAGGTATTGTAAATTAGTTAAATTACCTAATTCAGCTGGAATTGTTCCAGTTAATTGACTTCCAGACAAATCAAGGTATAGCAAGTTAATTAAATTACCGATTTCAGTTGGGATTGTTCCGGTTAATTGATTTCCATATAAATATAACTTTTGTAAGTTAGTTAAATTACCGATTTCAGTTGGGATTGTTCCTGTTAGTTGATTTTGATCCAAATTAAGGTATAGCAAATTAGTTAAATTACCTAATTCGGTTGGGATTCTTCTAATCAGATTTTGATACACACGACTTATTTCTTTCACATTTGTTGGAAAAGTGGTAGAAACACAAGTTATCCCAGTCCAACTACATGGCTTATCTGTTTGATTCCAATTATTAGTCGCACTGTCCGTCCAATTCGCACCATCAGTACTATTATAAAGAGCAACCAAAGCCTCACATTCAATTTGAGGAATTTCGGTTACTTTACTGCAATCAGTAGCAGCATAGGTATTCAAACAAAATAATGTAAGAATAATTGTTTGATATAAATTGATGAACCTCATTAGTTTCTCCTAAAATTGTTTAATTCTACTTTGTCAAATTTAACAATTTGAAAAATATATATAATATTGTTAAAATGGCTAATTTAACAAATTATTATGACTAAAAAAATGATACATATCAAAGAGCAAATTATTCATCCGAAAATT
>JAUCGL010000313.1 GCA_030378105.1 Candidatus Halobeggiatoa sp. HSG11
CAGGTATATTGTTATTAATTGTTCTTGCCAATCCATCATTTAATCCTTTTTTATGTTATTTATTGTTTCATATTATATATATTTGGATTAATTTTAACAAAATTTTTAGCCCTTAATTCACATTAAATAAGTTAGTTAAATTATTAGCAAAAGTTAAACGTTAGTTTTTTATTTAAAACAAAGTAGTTATGTAAGTTACTGATTTTAAACGCATTTCATCAAAATCTAATAAATCAATAAATTGCAAAATTGGCATGATTTAAGCGTTGGTTACTTTTTATTTTAAATCAAATAATTGCCCGATCTGCTGATTTTCAGCACATTTTTTTGAGCCATTTTTATTAAATTGTGATAAATCAATAGGTTAAAAATTGGCACGGTGTTTGTACATTAGAACGAATATCTAAGTTTTTTATTATAGACCAAATATAATGTATTAATAAAGGATATTTATACTAATGATTTATACACAGGAAAGTTTGTCTGTATCAGTTAAAACTGTTTTTGAAACTCTTCTAAAAAATTCCATTAAAAATACTTGCACAATTTCGTATGCTGATTTAGAAGATAAGTCGGGTTATTGTAAGTCTTCTGTTGTGTCTGCTATTCAACAATTAACGTTGATTGGAATAATTGAAAAGATTTCTTCCCCTGTCCCAAATCCAAATAATATTCCTAATACTTATGTTATTTTATCTAAGTCATTAGGTGGTTTGTACCCCGTGTAAACTATATATCGTATTGTTTTATTATCATTTTCTGATAATATTATTTAAACGTAATTACGTTTCTGAACTAAGAGACGTAATTACATACTATTTTTGTTAATTATACAGGTCATAGTGTTATGAAATTTTACCCAAAATCTGTTCTTTTTGCAAGTATTCTTGCGTTGTCTTATATGGCTTATGCTGTTCCTAGTTCAACTAATTATCAAGGTTATTTGGAAAATTCTGAGGCTGAACCGTTAAATGCAACTGTTGATATGACTTTTGCTTTGTATGATGCTGTGGAGGGTGGTGAGGTTTTATGGAGTGAGACTCATATCCTTGTTTTGAAGGAATCAACACTATGAAAATTAAGCAATATGGTTTTACTTTGATCGAATTGATGATCGTTGTTGCGATTATCGGTATTTTAGCTGCTGTTGCTATTCCTGCTTACAGTGATTATATTAAGAAATCTAAAGTTTCTGAAGCAAACACACTATTTTCTGGTTTTAAAACTGAATTTAATAACTTCTACGCTGATGCCGGTCATTATCCTGAAACACTTAGTTCTTTACCGGGAATAGTTACATCTGGTGCATATGTTGGGTAGTCCCTACAAACCGATGTAGGTATGTTATCATAGTATTTTATATCAAGATAAACACTTAATAAAGGTATTGGAATATATGTGCGAAAAAATTAATACAGAAATAATAATTTTATGTCCAG
>JAUCGL010000037.1 GCA_030378105.1 Candidatus Halobeggiatoa sp. HSG11
TTTTCTGCATACACTTCTTTTGAGTCCCTCCAAAATGAATTATTTAATATTTTAAAAAATATTGGTGATGAATACATTATTGAGTACACCTTATAAATGTTAAAATACTTTTGTGTATCTACATATAGCAGGTCGAACTTTGTTGGAAGAGGGACGGGATTTATTGAGTTTGGCAAATAATGTTGAGCGTAATGTGCAACAAGTTATTGATGGTTGGGAGGCAGAGTTACGGATTGCAGTCAGTGACTTAATAACCGATAAACAAATATTAGCTATTTGCCAAGAATTTTATCAAGTGCAAACTAATACCGAGCTGCGGATTGTTACTGAAGTATTGGCTGGAACTTGGGATGCGTTGTTTTCTAACCGAGTAGATTTAATAATTGGAGCTCCGAGTCGAGCAATGTCTGGTGGTAGTTATACTTTACATGCTATGGGTAAAGCAAGATTTATTTTTACGGTAGCTAAACATCATCCGTTAGCAACTGTTTCTGAACCATTATCTAATTCTGTGATTCGTAAATATAGGGCGGTGGTAGCTGCGGATAGCTCTCGTAATTTACCAGCTTTAAGTTATGGTTTGTTGCCCGGTCAGCCAATTTTTACTGTACCAAATATTTTGATGAAAATTGAAGCTCAACGAATGGGATTAGGTGTTGGTCACTTGCCGAAGCATATGATAATTAATGATATTGCTAATGGAAATTTGGTAGTTAAGACTACTGAAGATGACATTGGTGAATTGCCAATTCATTATTATGCGTGGCGGACTAATAATAAGGGTAAGGCTTTAGAGTGGTTTAAACAGAGATTGTGTAAGGAATCAATTGATTGGTTTGGGTAGTAATTAAAATCAAAGAGACCTAACAGGTTTTGGAAACTTGTCAGGTCTGAGAACTTTTATTTTTCTGAAAATCAATCGTTGCGAGACATGGAAAGGTGAAGCCGTAGTCATTTCTTATCAATGTGTTAAGTCTTTATATCAACAAACTGTTTGCCTTCTAACCATTGAATTGAACCAGTTGGGCAACGGAAAGTAGCTTCTGGTTTAGCAAGACCGCCGTTGGCATAGTCTATAACTGGTAAGTTATTTTTCATTTTAATCAAATTAGAGGCAGCATCTGCTTCACATTTTCCACAAGCATCACAGGCAGTACGACATAACATTCGAGCGTCTTCACCTTCAAGTGGAATGGAACATTGTACAAACAGCTTATGATTCAGTGGTACAATTTCAAATAAATCTCGTGGACAAACATCCACACAATCTCCACAAGCAGTGCAATTATCCACCTCAACAACTGGTAAAGCATCGTCATTCATTTGGATAACGTTAAAAGTGCAAGCTTGTTCACAATCAGCCAGTCCCAAACATCCCCAAGAACAACCTTTTCCACCACTGGAAACCTGAGCAGCAGCATGACAGCTTTCAAAGCCTTGGTATTCAGCTATTTGATAAGCTTGCCTTTTACCACCAGCACAATGTAAACGAGCAACTCTTTTTTCTTGTTTACCCGGGTCAACATCAAGGAAGTCTGCAATAGTTTCAATCATATCGGGACTAGCCACCGTACAGCCTCCGGGTTGGCTATTTCCTTTTGCAAGTTGTTCGGCAAAGCCATGACAGCCGGGTTGCCCACAAGCTCCACAATTAGTGCCGGGTAAAAATCCTTCGACTTGTTCAATGCGTGGGTCTTCTTGAACTTGTAAAAATTTATAGGCTACAGCAATGATAATTCCAAAAAATAGACCTAATCCAACCATGATAGCTGGAGCTAATAAAAAACTTTGCATATTTTTTTAATTCTTAATTATAAATGCTTAATTCTTAATGAAATTCAAAATCTTTTTAAATGTTAGGTTTTAATTAAGCATTAAGAATTAAGCATTAAGCATTATAAAAAGAGGAGTTAATCTATAAGCCGGGTTCTGTACGTTAAAACGTGGCAACCATTCATCTGGGATGTTTGTCACCAAACACCTCTAGCGACCTACCCTGAAACGATGCGGACCACATCATATATTTCACTATTTGGTCTTGCTTCAGGTGGGGTTTACCATGCCATTGATGTCGCCACCAATGCGGTGAGCTCTTACCAACACCTTTTCACCCTTACCACCGAAGTGGCGGTATATTTTCTGTGGCACTTTCCATAGGCTTTCACCTTCTAGATGTTATCTAGCACCCTGTCCTTTGAAGCCCGGACTTTCCTCCATATTTAAAAATATAGCGATTGCCCAATTAACTCCTCTGAGATAGATTATAAAACTTTAAAAAAAAAATATCTATAGTTTTTCAGATAAATAATTTCACTTATAAACCTACGAGGTTTCCAAAACCTCACAGGTTTCACACGAATGTATTTTTATGAATGTCTATAATTTAACTTGAGATATTGTTCTATAATAGGAGAAGAAATTTCTTCTTAAATTTAAATTGTATATGGTGTTATTTTAAGGATTGTATTTACAAAAGTTTCACATACTATATAATATTTAAGTGCAATGAATTAAACCTTAATTTTATTGTACTAAACCCTGAAAATTCTTTAATTTTATAAATCACAGTTTTTAATGATTAAAACACAACTTCCTTCGACCATTGACCATAGTGAGGTTTGATATGTCTATCCCTATTAAAACTTTAATTACCATCCTGTTTTTGTTAACTATAAACGTATATGCAGAAACTGAAATTTGTAGTTCTACCACTCCTACTATCCCAAATAATAATGCTACCGGCATAACTGATACTATAAACATAAGTGATGCTGGTAATATCACTGATTTAAAAATAACTCTTGATATAAGCCATGATAAAGTAAGTGAATTAAATGTTAACTTGACACATGATGCAACTAATATAAATTTACTGGATTATCCCGGTGCCATTGATGCAGCAGATACCGCAGATGAAGGTTGTGAAGGTAAAAATATCCCAAATTTAACGATAGCCGATAATGGTACTAAATCGTTAGAAAATGATTGTACCTTGAAGGAACCAGCTTATAGTAGTGGTGTTGTCTATACACCTAATGATTTCTTAGCTAGTTTTGATGGTAAAGATATAACTGGTAATTGGGTATTGAAAGTTAGCGATAACAATACTTACAATAATGCTGACGGAACTTTAAATAGTTGGTGTATAAAATATAACCGTGAATCGTCCGTGACTTTGAATCCAGAACCACCATTTGCTGCTTTGACTTTTGGAGGAGTAGATATTGGAAAATCTGGTGATACGCCAGCTACTTTAACTGGTACTGGTGATAAAATCATAATTTATTCAGCTGATTTTACTGGTGCTAATACAAGTGAATTTACCTTAACTTCACACAATATTAACACTGCTTTTGAAATGGAAATTGTACCTGTACCACCGGGTAATGCTACGGTAACTTTTACTATTGAATGTACTCCAACTCAACTTGGCACAAGAACTGCGAATTTTAATTTGTATACTAATATTCCTGCTTATCCAACACTTACTTATCCATTAACATGTGAAGCAAAAGGAGGAGCTTATAGTGATAATGGTACTAGCCCTATAAGTTTTGGCTTGGTTGAAGTCACAAAACCAACTGGTACAACTAGTTCTGAACACACTTTTGATATAACTGCTGGAGCTGGAGCTGATTTAACTTTAAGTTACACCAAAACTGGTTCACATAGAAATGATTTTTCCATTACTCAATTTCCTTCTAGTCCTCTTACTGTTGGGAATACTGGTACTGTTGGAGTAACATGTACACCAAAGGCTGTGGGTAATCGTACTGGTAAACTAAAAATAACAACTAACGATCCTGCTAATGATAGAATAACATATAACCTAAAATGTACTGGTGAGGGAGTCACTTTCAATTCAACTCCTGTCGATGAGGGGGATGAATTAGAATTTGGTTCAGCTAAACCCGGTGAAGGAGGTACTAGTAGGAATTTAAATATAGGTAATAGCGGTAATCTATCTTTAAGTATAGATGATATACAAATAACTGGTACTGATGCTGGTTTATTCAGCTTTTCACCAGCAGCAACGGCTTTAACCTTAGGAATTGGTATAAATTACGATATTGATATAGCATGTAATCCAGCAACTCTTGGAGATTTCTCAGCCACATTAGAAATATCACATAATGACACTTCTGGTTTGTTGCCTAATCCCTTAACTTATGATTTAGCTTGTTCTGGTACTGACCAAGATGCTGAACCTTTATATTATTCCATTCCAGCACCAAGCAATACAATCAATGTTGGCAGTGCAGTAGCAGCTAATTCCGCAATAAGTGGTTCTACAACCACAGCAACTTCTAATTTAAATGTTAAAGAAAGAGGAAATGCTGATTTAATAATTAATTCCTATACCATAACTGGGACTAATGCCAGTGAGTTTACAATTAACAATTCAACTACTTTTCCAGTAACTATTCCTGATACTCCTGATGATACTGGCATTGATATAACTATTGAGTGTAGCCCTCCAGTTGAAGGACTTAGAACAGCAATTTTAACTTTTGCTACTAATGATCCTACTAATTTTCCTGCTCCTAGTTATAATTTAGAATGTACTGGATTAGTAGCCGGGTACGATTCTACACCAGAACACCCAGGAGAAACTATAAATGTTGGTAGTCAACCGATATACGATACTATTACTTACAATTTAACAGTTGAAGAAATTGATAATGCCAAATTACTAGTTGATTTAGCCACTCCTGCAATAACTGGCACTTATGCTAGCAACTTTAGTTTAAATACAAGTTTTCCTTTTACTGTTAATAGTGGTGGCAATACAACAGTGAAAATTCAATGCACCCCATCTTTTATAGGATTACATGATGATACTGCTTTGCACTTTGTTACCAACGATCCAGATCAGCCAACTATAGATTATGATTTAGAATGTACCGGTATGGAGGCAATTGGTCCCGGCTACAGTTCTACTCCAAAGTCACCGGGTGAAACTGTTGATTTTGGTACTACCCCAATGCTAGTTAAAGCCAATGAACAAACTTTAACCATCAAAGAGGTTGGCACAACTAAACTTAATTTGGATTCGATTAGTATTGGTGGTACTAATTCTAGTGATTTTAATATTGAGAGTATAACTCAAAGTGGAAATTCAAAACCCTTCCCGAGTTTTATTGGTGATGGAGATGCTGATTTTGAAATAGTAATAAGTTGCACTCCTTCAGCGGAAGGAACTCGCACTGCTACTTTAGATTTAACTACTAATGACACTAATAACTCTAGCCCAAGCTATGATTTAACTTGTTTAAGTGGACCACCATTAATTCCAGTCTACACCTCCAATCCAGCTATAAACAGCACCATAGACTTTGGTAGCGTGTTGGAAAGTAGCACTGTGCTTACCAAAACAATTACCATAACGGAAGATGGTAATACTGATTTAGAGATAACCAATGCAACTCTAACTGGTGATAGTGAAATTACTTTAATCAGTCCAACTTCTCCTATAACAATTGCTGATGGTGGTAGCTCTGAAACTATAACTTTACAATGCAGTCCAACTAGTGCTGAAACTTATACAGCTCAATTAGAAATAGCTACCAATGATCCAAACAACTTAACCGTAACTCATAACATAACTTGCACTGGTACATTACCACCTCAAAACGGGGAAGTAACTGTTCCTTTACCATCAGAATTAACCTTGACTGTTAAATTTGCTGGTGATGGCAACGGTAAATTCAATGGCATGGATTGCAAGACCGAACCATGTTCACAACTGCATGAAACCGCTAGTACCGTTCAACTTGCAGTTACACCAGATTCCGATTCTATATTTGAACGTTGGAGTGGCAATAGCGATTGTAGTGATGCAGAAGTATTTATGGTTAAAAATATCACCTGTACAGCTTATTTTAAACTGAAAAATCCACCAGTTGTGGAAACTCCAGTTGTGGAAACCCCTGTTATCAAACCAACTTGCACTCAGGCAACTGAAATTTTATATGTGAATCATGCAGCAAGTGGTTATGACAGTGGGCTAAATTGGCAAGATGCTTTCACCGACCTGCAAGATGCGTTAGATGCTGCTAGAAATAACTGTCCCAATATTAAACAAATTTGGATAGCTAAAGGAACCTATTATCCAACTGCTGACAATGACCGTACCGTTAGTTTTGACTTAGTGAATGGCATAAAAATCTATGGTGGTTTTACTGGTCATGAATCTCAATTGGAAGACCAAAATTGTAGTGCAAATCTCACTATTTTAAGTGGTAATATTGGAATTAAAAATGATAATTCTGATAATAGCCAACATGTTATAACAGCTACTGGAGTTGGAAGAAATACCTTGCTTAATTGCTTAACTATAATTGATGGTTATGCAGATGAATGTGGTGGCGGTATGTTTAACGACCACGCCAGTCCAACTTTGAAATATATGTCTTTCAGTAGTAATCACGCTGAATATGGTGCTGGTTTATGTAATATAAATAACAGTAAGCCATTAATATGCCAAGTATTTATTCAAACAAATACTGCTATACATGGTGCTGGGATAGCTAATTTTGAATCAGCTCCAGTATTAAAACAAGCCAATATAACTGATAACAATGCCGCTAAATCAGGTGGTGGTATGTTTAACAGTGCCAGTAATCCACTTATAAGTCACAGTATCATAAGTAAAAATAATGCTGAACAAGGTGCTGGAATGGTGAATTTTGATAGCAGTCCATTGATTGGCCATTTAGTCCTTACTTCTAACAGTTCCGAAGCAATGCTGAACGAAAATAGTAGTCCGTCAATCACACAATCAACTGTTGCGTTCAATCAAAGTGGAATTGTGAATTATTCCAGTTCAGCAAAAATAAATAACAGTATTTTATGGGATACAACTCCAATTATTAACGAAAAAAACAGCATGGCTATTGTTAATTATTCCATAGTAAGAAATGGTTGGGATGGAAATTGGAATAGAGCTTCTGACCCGTTATTTACTAAAAATATCAATAATTTGTTACCAACAATGGCAGATAATGTACATTTACAACCTCAATCTCCAGCTATTGATGCAGGTAATAACGATTTAGTTCCACAATATCTGGCCAATTCAGAATGTGATGTTTTTGTTAATAATACAGCCGTTGATTTAGACTTTGATGGCAAAAATCGTGTGTCAGATGGCAATGCTGATGGTGTGCAAACTGTTGATATGGGAGTTCATGAAGCTAGTTTTTCATTTACTCATTCACTCACAGTTGAATTGACTGGTGAAGGTTCTGGTTCAGTTGTATCAAATAATCCAGGAATTAACTGTGGCAATGATTGCTATCATAATTATTCAAGTGGGATTGATGTGTTATTAACTGCCAAAGCTGACCAAAATTCCGTGTTTAATGGTTGGAGTGGAGATTGCGGTAACAACGGTTATGTCAAAATGACTGGTTTTAAAAGATGCCAAGCTCAATTCGATTTGCTTCTTAACACTGAAGATAGCTATCTGCCAGAATCTGAAGATAGAACTTGTTCAACTGGCAATGTGATTAACACAACTTGTAACTTTGGTTGGGATGATGCTGAAGATATTCTGATCGAAGAAAAAGGCAATGTCTCCAACATGATCATCAAATCTGACATTAAAAACAATGGTCGAATAGCTAATTCTGAAATAACCAAAGGCAAGAAAGTAACTGGTGGTATTTTAAGTGGTTACATAGATAATAAAGGTATTTTAGCTGACTTTGAATTTTTGGGTGCTGAAATCCGAGGTGGTAAGTTAGTTGGTAATATTGTGAACAATAGTGATGATACTGTGGATGGAATTATAATAGATGTGTCATTAGCTCCTAATACTCGTATAACTGGCGGTCGATTGGGTGGTAGAATCATCGGTAATTCTATTGTACCTGCAATTTTAGAAGATTTAGTTATAACTGACGGTACTTATTTAACCAATGTCATTATCGGTAACAACGTAACTTCAGTTGGTGAGGTTGAATATGGGCCCGGTATCCAGTTTTACTTTGGTACAAAATCAGTGCCGTTTGAAAAGACTATAGTTAATGAGGGGACAATTAAAGACCTTACTTTCAGAGGTAAAAATTTGTCTGGTGGTACTTTAGACGGTGACATAAATATCACGATGGGTGGAACCGTTATCAATGTTGAATTGACTGCTGGAACTAAAATCAATGGCGGTAACGTTAAAGGCAAAGTCATAGGTGATGCCAAAAAACCAGCCATATTAACTAACCTCAGTGTTGTCGCTGGCAGCTATTTGGAAAATGTTATTATTTCTGAAGGAGTTTATTTACCAGATGATGTTGAATTGGGGCCTAATGTTACTAAAATTGAAGAACCTGTTGAAGAAGTTGAAGATTTGCCGACAGCTTTTTTGATTGATGAATATTTGGGAGTGTATGACCTGTTTGATGCTAGTTTT
This sequence comes from Candidatus Halobeggiatoa sp. HSG11, assembly GCA_030378105.1. Lineage (GTDB taxonomy): Bacteria > Pseudomonadota > Gammaproteobacteria > Beggiatoales > Beggiatoaceae > DRQV01. The sequence continues at coordinate 8,411 of JAUCGL010000037.1, forward strand.
ATTACCAACATAAAAACTGGTAAAGTAACTCACCCTAACCACGCTATGTTGACTTTTGAGCAGGTCAAAAAATTAAAATTATCAACTAATATAAAAGTGTTACCTGATGATAAAGGTAAATCAGCCGATATGTTGGTGGTTGTTGAGCATAAGGATAGAAAAAATCCGGATCGTAATTCTATTAAAATGCTTGAGCCACCTAAGTGGAATTCTTGGGATAATGATATTTTTAGTTTAAAACCCATGCAGCATTATAAAAAGTTACCATTAAGTTTTAAATTGCCGGTTTATACTGGTGATTTGAATGATATTGCTGAAAAAATATCTTTTATGTCTAATGGGCATAAGCTATTTTTGAGTGATACCTCTGGGGAATATAATTTTTATATCGGTTATCGTTTGCCAGACCAGTCTATTGTTTATAATGGTCCAGAACCATTGCATTTCTTTGTTGAAACTGCCCCAGAGTCTTGTATTTTGTATGCTTTACATGATGATAAGCTTAATGATTCTCAAGTTGTTGTGATTGATTTAAGTGCTGGTTTAAAAGGCAGTATGAAACCATTAGGTCCGATGCGGCCGGGGCGTGATATGGAAGGTTTGGCTTTGCATCCTGATGATCCTGATTTGCTGTTTGCGAGTGCTGGTAATCATGCTGAGGTGGATGGTGAGGAGTTGGATGGTTATTTGTATACTATTCACCGTGAAACAGGAGATATGAAGGTTATTGGGCCAACTGGGTTTGAGAAGACGGCTGGATTGGCTTTTAATCCGGTTGATAGGACTTTGTGGGCTTGGGGTCGTAATGAGGGTGGTTCGGATAAATGGCGAGGTGATGGTAGTAATTGGGAAAGAGATAATGATATTGTTACTGATAAATGGAGTGGTCTTATCAAAATTGATATTGAGACTGGTAAAGGTACTCCTGTTAAGCAATTAGATTATAATCTTCATGATATGGGTGGTTTAGCTTGGAGTTTTGAGGGTGATAAGCTTTATGCTTCTGGTGATGACCATTTGTGGGTTTATGATTTGGCAACTCAATCTTTTGAAGTTGCTTGTGATTTTGTTGATCATGGTCGTATTGAGGGGCTTGATACTCAGCCAAATGGTTTCTTGTTAGTTGGAGTTGATCGTAAGGGTAAAAATGGTCGGGAGACTCGTATTTTGGCTTATGATCCAGTGGAATGCAAGATAATTCATAAGCGGGTTTATAAGGGTTTGCAGTATGATGATATTGAGTCTATTGTGTGGCCGGCTACTGAATGTAATGATACTTCTTGGTTGTCGGATCATTGATTTGATGTGGTTGTAACAATAGACTATAATTATCTGTGAAGTTTGTATTAATTTATCAAGCCATGTAGGGTCGGTGAAGCAACGTGCAACCGACCATTATGTATAATTAATCGAAATGGTCGGTTTCATTTCATTACACCGACCCTACCCAGCTTAACATAGGCGTTAGAGGGAGATTGTTATAATTGAGCTTGGATTAATATTTCTCGACTTATTTCTTGAGCTAATTTCAGCAAATATCGCATCACAATTAATTTTACTCTAACCCCAATTATTTATTGTTAGGAGAATTTTTATGAAAACGTTTATACACATTGCCCTTGCATTAATTATTGCAATGGGTATTTCGGGAACTGCTTTTCCGTCTGTTGGTGATAATGACATTGACTTGCAGCAAATGCGAGTAATTGCATTAGAAAACCAGATAAACATGGAGCGGGAAATAACATCAACACGTAGGGGGCAACTTAGAGCTGATATCAGTACACCACTATCAACAACTCCCGGTAACCCAAATTACACTATAGATGTACCTGGGTCCTACACTAGCGGTAACTTTAGTATGACCGTTTGGCGCGAACTGCAAGCAGATGGTAATTATTTGTTATTATTAAGGGTAATTCCCACAGAAGATAAGCCAGTGATGGTATGTGGCTCCAGTTTTACTGTTTTCACTGCGGATGAAAATGGGATTACTCCATATTCCAATATTAGTCTCAAGGATGATAACGTAATTTCATCTGGTGGTAGTTATTGCTTTGGTGAAGATATAGATGGAGATTCTTTAGGAGATGGCACAACTGTTCCGCTTACTTTAATCTTTGGGCAGTGGAGCCATAAAAAACAGTTTGATAATACCAAATCTCTTCTTATTCTTTCTGATGATTTTGATGATGGAACATCATTAGAGATTCCGGATATAAATGGTGGCCGTTTTGGTGCTATGCTTGGCGGAGCTGGTGATAGTTGTCCTAATGTTAATACTTCATCTTCTGGAAATACGCCTGTTAGTAGCGATTGTATGGCAAACCATTTTACTTCTGGTCAATTGCATGTACCTTGTGTGTCTGTGCCAGATACGTCAACTGTTTATGATATTAAGTTGAATCAACAAACTGGGTCTTTTACTTTTGATTTAGATATGGACAGTGTTAAGCCTAAAGATATGGGCAGTGTTAAGCCTAAATCAGAAACACCACCTTTAAACGGGGAAGTTTCTGGCACCGCCTCGTCGACATGCCATATATGGTCGATTCCGCCTCCCATTGGGGTTGAGGAGGTTTCGATTATTATCGGCACTTTGACCCCGCTAACAACAGCATGTGATTTATCCGGCACGTTATATAAGGAGAGCGGCTCTGTTATAGGAACTGCCAACATTCCTGCTATTCCTCCCAGCGGGGTGACCAGATTATCACACCCCAGTTTTGAAGAGTTGTTTGGCGCGTGGTCGTCCGGACGTGCACATTTAACGCTGGAAAGCACATGTGATCTTGACGGAATAATGAGGGTGAGACCGCATCAAGGCGGCGGGCTTTCGGTAATACCTCTAGACTGCGGTAACTAACTCGTAAAGTGTATAAGCGGAGCGTCATACACCAAATCCGTCCATACGGTGCATGACACTATCGTTTATACGAGCTACGAACTTAAGAATATGATTGTAACAAATGAAATTTTTTGAATGGGATAACGAAAAAAATAATGATTAAAGAAAATTACAATTTGGATATAGAAGAGCAAGAGATTCTTGATTCTTTCAATTGTGGAGAATGGATATCAAAAAAGGAAGACTTAGATAAATATAAAAAAGCTGCAAAACAAACATTCAAAAAAACGCACAGTGTTAATTTTTGCTTAAGTGAAAAAGATTTTAAAAATATACAAATAAGAGCTATAGAAGAAGGAATATCTTATCAAGAATTCTTATCTAGTATCGTTCATAAATATTTATCTGATCAGTTGAAAAAAGCTTAACTCATAGGTGTATAGAAGCATCATACACCAAATCCGTCTATGTGGTACTAACTCGCAAGTTGTGTATACTTGATAAATAAACTGTAATTTGGTAGGGTGCATAAGCGATAGTGTCATGCACCTTATCTCTAACTTAATCTTATACTTATATTACTTTTGTCAGGCTGTCAGGGTGATTCACATTCAATCCTTTCAGGATTTGAACAACCCCAATGGGGTTAAACTTGAATAGCCATAGGTACTTTAAAAATCAAAAACCGAGAAATTTTAAATTGGTTATTCTGGCAAATACATAGCAGCATCCTCAAAAGTGCCTTGCTTTGCATCTTGATGACAAGCCGGGCAATTACCTTTAACATTAACTTCAGGATGTTGCCAAATTTCAGAAGCTATATCTTGATGTTTAACTACCCAATAATCTATTTTGGTTATTTGTAATGGCGATTGTTCAGTCGGAATAGAACGGTTATTTTTCCATGCTACTTCAGTCAAAGTATTTTCTGCTGAGTTTTCAGTTGCAAAGGTTTGTAATTCAGCTATCACATCTGGCTCTAAATATAAATCTTCCTCAAAATGATTAGCCTGTTCTGCTAACATTCGTTGCCAAGACCGGGCTGGTAATAAACTCGGATGGTAAGCAAGATGACATTCCCCACAAGCTTCTTGCCATGTAGCATTATTTGGTAGTTCAGGCCCAACAAATGGCCGATAATTTTTTACCAATAAATAGCCATTGAAATAACTAACAATTCCAACAATAGTTAAACAAACAAGAAAGATTGCTATCAAGCTATGTTTTGGAACATTTATTGATTGAGTTGTTGCTGGCTTAAAACCAGTAAACATTGATTTAATTAAATTTTCATTATGTAACCAACTTTCTACTAACACTCCCAATATATGTATTCCAATAACAGCTAACATAAACCAAGCTATAATATTATGCCACCAATGAAAGCTGTCTCCCAATTCAAAACTTATCATACCAGCCAGAGGTCCATGCCGTTCTTCACCGCCTAACGTCAATAAACCTGTGACTGAAACAATTATTCCTAAACTTAAAATAACAAATACTGCCCAACTGCCAGCCGGGTTATGTCCCAAATAATGCTGACGTTGTTTGGTAAATAGAGTTCTTAGGTAATTCACAATTTTTAAGTAAGGAAAATTTGCAAATTTAGCATATTTACTACCTATCAGTCCCCAAATAAGTCGAAATATTAATAAACTGAAGAACAAATAGCCAGCAAAAACATGTATATCCAAATAACGGTCATCGCCTTGACTGAGCCAAGCTATGATGAAAGCTAATACTAATAACCAATGAAATATACGGATTGGTAAATCCCAAACTCGAACTGGGTGTTTTGAGTAAATGATTGGCATAATATTTTTTCAGATTTTAAGTTAGGAATTGTGCATATTAATTAATATCAATAATTAGACTAGCCTGTCGAAAAACAGCTTTTATTCTGTCTTAAAATTTCCCATTTTTGATTTTTTAAAGTACCATAGGTTTCTATGGCTATTCATGTTTCACCCCTTCGGGGTTAACAATTGATTCATAAACCATGAAAGAGTTGAATGTGAATAGCCACTGATGAAATTGGTGGAATATATTAAATCCTACCATAACTTTCAATTTTCAATTGTTTGGGATACAAAAATTAGTCAAAATAGTTGTTTTTCGACAGGCTATAATTAGACCTGACAGGTTTTGGAAACCCATCAAGTCTGCTTCAATATTTTGGAATTTTATCAATCATTTCCAACTATATCTTTATACAATTTTTTAGCATCATTTTTAATGCTACCCAAAAAACCTGATGAATGCTCATATTCTTCCCAATTGCCATAGCCGGGAACTACAATATCATTCTCTGAATAGCTACCAGTAACAGCGTTAGTATGACATTTATCACAGTAACTTAAGGATTTCACCTCTGGATTTTCAGCTACCATTTTGGGTGTCAAATCATCATGCTTTTTCACTATATACGGTATTTCTATTATACGCAATGGAGTTACATCTTTTGCTAAAGAACGCATTATTTTAACTGAGCGTTTATGTTTGGAAAATTCAGCAGCGTTTTTAATCATATAAGCTGTCAAAGCTTTCTGTTCTTCGGCTTCTAATTCTGCATTTTCACCAAAATGATCAGCAAGATTTATCATTAATTTTTGCCAAGAACGAGCTGGTAACAATCCCGGTTGGTAGGCGAAATGACATGCACTGCATTCTTCTGTATAAAGTAGATTATTGACTGGAACAACTCCGGGCTTTTTGGAGCTACTTGAATCATCATCCACTTTCTTCGTTTGGGTAATTTTTTTACGACTACTTGAGTCGTCATCGTCTGCTAACACAGCATAGCTAGATAACATCAATAATATTAAGATAAATTTCATGTTATTCTCCGTTAAAATTTTGGATAAAAAGTAAAATATTGCCTTTTTCTTGAGCGTTACATTCACGTCCTAAAGTCCATTTACAATTACGCTTGAACCATTTACGAATTTTCTTTAGCTTGGTCAAGCGTTCTGGATTAGTATTTGGAGCCAATGGTTTGATAACTTTACCAGTTTTAGCATGTTTGCCTTCATTGCGTAAATCTGCGGTATGGCAAGTGGAACATTGACGAATTTTCCCAGTTTTAGCATCGGTAAATTCTTGAGTCCATAATGCTTTTCCAGCTTCCACATCAAAAGTTTCCACTCCTTCAGAACGATATTCTGCCAGTAGTTCATCAACTGGAGTAGCATATAATGATGTTGATAATAATAATAAAATAACAGTTAATTTGATTTGCATAGTTTAATCCTTAAAATTTAAGTACAGTACTATAATAACAAATGAATCTTAACTGAATCTTAAGATTAAATTTAAAAAATGCGATTACTACCAATTTCTCGTTTCCAATGTCTTAAGTTGGGAATGCAGTTGGGATGCTCGGTGTCTCACAACGAAATTAGAGAAAAGGTTGAGGGTTTGAACAAGCTGGATAGGAGTCACTGCTATTTGCATTAAGGGTAACCATAAAGGATTACTTTTACAAAACACAATATATTTCAATATCGTAGGGGCGAACCTATGTGTTCGCCCTGCTTAAAGCAAATGGCAGTGAGAGGCCGGTTTTCACTCATGTGATTGGTATTGATGGTTCAAAAATTTTATTACCGGATAATATTGAAAACTGTATTATAACATTTCCCGATTGGATAGACCACAGTTATATTAAGCAAGAATCTGATATTTTTATAGATTTTAATTAATAATTAAGAATTGCTATAACTCCATATTTTTACCGTTGGCCATTGCTCCACCAGATTCGACAAGCTCCTTCATCAGAGACCATGCAAGGGCCTATCGGTTCCCGAGGTGTGCATTTGCCATATAACTTACATTCATTTGGATAAATTTTACCCAAAACCACCTTAGCACAACCACAACCGGCCGGCATTTTGCCCAATCTTTTACGCTCAGGGTCTGCATAGGAAGGCAAACAAACTCTTGCATCATGATTCGCATAAGTTTTTTTAAGAGCAAAACCAGATTTTGGAATAATTCCCACTCCTCGCCAATTAGCATCTACTATATCTGTTACTTGAGCCAAATGCTGTTTTCCAGTTGCATTGCCACCATGAGTCACAACTTCAGGATAACAATTGTCAAGAAAGCATTTATTGTCCTGCAATTGCCGCAAAGTTGAATAAAATGCTGCTAATAAACTTTCTGGAGAAAATCCGGCCACTGCCGCCGGAATATGATGTTTTGCTGGCACAAATTCCCATTCTTCAGGACCCATAACAGTGGAAACATGTCCCGGAGCAATCAAAGTATCAAAACCCGGTTCGCCTGAATCAAGTAACATTGCCACTGCTGGCCAAGTCAAACGCCCTGACATTAATACCAATAAATTATCTGGTACACCTTGCACCAACATTGAAATCACTGGCAATATAGTTGTTTCAAACCCGGCTGCAAAAAATACTACTGGTTTATCAATCTGTTCTGCAATTTCAACTGCTTCCATAGGTGATGCAATAGGTCGTATATCGGCTCCAGCAGACCGTGCCTGTTCCAAAGACCGAATTTCATTTTTAGGCAAATTAACTGGAACTCGTAACATATCTCCAAATGCAACCAAAGTTATTGTTTCATTCAAAGCTAATTGAATTGCTTCATAAATATCTTCTTCTGGACAGACACAAACTGGGCAACCCGGCCCGGGAATTAAACTGATAGCTTCAGGTAATATGCTACGTAATCCGGCTTGGGAAATACTGCGTTCGTGACCACCACAGACATTCATTATTTTGACTGGTTTGGTTAATTTCAAAGTTTGAATCTGTTGTAACCAAAATTTTGCATCATGCGACGTGAAGTTGGGTTTCATTTTGTTTAATTTCCTGTTGTAACCAGTTAAACCAAGTTTCCATCCTTAGTTGCTTCCGAGCTGAAATTTGTAACATAGGAATGTCTTTAGCGAGTGCTTGTAAGTTTTTTTCGGCATTTTTTGGCTCAAAATCATCTAACACTGGCAGCAAATCAGTTTTGGTCAATAATACCAAGTCTGAAGCCCGAAACATAACTGGATATTTAGACGGTTTATCATCACCTTCAGTGACAGAAAGCAAGGTGACATTACGATGTTGACCCAAATCAAAACTAGCTGGACAGACTAAATTTCCAACATTTTCAATAAATAACACATCTATATTTGCTAATTTTATCTGATGGAGAGCATGGTGAATCATTTTCGCATCTAAATGACAAGCTGTGCCAGTGGCTATTTGAATAGCATCAACACCTTTGGCTCGAATCCGTTCAGCATCATTTTCAGTTTCTAAATCACCTTCAATAACAGCAATTGACAGCTCTGGATGCAAAGCTTCAATGGTTGCTTCCAACAATGCGGTCTTACCTGAACCGGGTGAGGACATAAGGTTAATACATAAAGTTTTATGTCGGTCAAAATGGTCTCGGTTATGAGTTGCTTGATGATTGTTTTCGGTCAGTAAATTTTTTAATACTGTTACTGTACCCGGTTCATTTATTGATGTTATATTGCATCCGCAAGTGTCACACATGATATACCCTGTTATTTGTTTTGAATATTTTTAAATGATGTTAAGTTTAATTAACGTGAAGCGTATCACCACAGTATAAACAAGTCAATATAGTAGCTATGAAACAGGCACAAAAAAAGCCCCAAGTCAATATGACAAGGGGCTTAATTGTTTCAATTGCCTGATCGGCGAACTTCCATGAAAGCATGTATTCATCGATGGGAAAGGCTTCAGGATCTGTTTCAATTGCCTGATCGGCGAACTTCCATGAAAGGATAAAATATGAAGGTGAAAACGTTGAGATTATTGTTTCAATTGCCTGAACGGCGAACTTCCATGAAAGATGATGTAGTTGATGAAGTTATTTCTGGAGAATTACGTTTCAATTGCCTGACCGGCGAACTTCCATGAAAGAATGATGATTGCTATTCTCGTGCTATAGTTTTGGAGTTTCAATTGCCTGATCGGCGAACTTCCATGAAAGATTGGGATGAATTTGATGGTAATTTATCTTCTCTCGTGTTTCAATTGCCTGATCGGCGAACTTCCATGAAAGATGAAGTTAGAATACCTAGAATTAGAGGAATTAGAGTTTCAATTGCCTGATCGGCGAACTTCCATGAAAGACCATTAGTTCAATTATTAGGTGAAAAGACCTAGTTTCAATTGCCTGATCGGCGAACTTCCATGAAAGCCTAGTAGCAATAGTAATTATATGGTTAATAATGTTTCAATTGCCTGATCGGCGAACTTCCATGAAAGAGCGGGTTATTTCCCACTTTTAAAATCAATGACTTAAAAAGCAAATCGGAGCGATCCCTTAATAACCTTACTTTTAACAAGGCCATTAAGCTATTTTCACCATTTTTTCACTACTAAATTTAATATAACTAACTGATTTAATTATGTTCGGAGCGACAACACCTTGTTATTTATAAGTCTTTACAAAGCAACACTTTGATTTAAACCATAAATATGATATTTACTTACTTTTAGCCAACTTTTTTACATAGCTGGCTCCGACACCTTTAAAATCAATAACTTATAAAAATTGCTATAAAATTCAATCTGTTAAAGAACATTAAACAAATGCCTGAACGGCCAAAACGTTATCTAATGAAGAATTATAACAAACTTAAGTTTAATTTGTCAAATATTTTTGAACATGATTTAATATATTTAATTACCTATAGACATTCATTAAGATACATTCGTGTGAAACCTGCGAGGTTTTGGAAACCTCGTAGGTTTTTAGGTGAAATTATTTATCTGAAAAACTATAATCTATAACCAAATTGTTAACCAATGAAATACTCACAAGCTAAATCAGGTCGAATTTTTGTTATTCGCTTAGAAGATGGTGATATCGTCCATCAAGAAATAGAACGATTCGCTAAAGAACAGTCAATTAAAGCAGCAACTTTGACAATTTTAGGTGGAGCTGATAAAGGTAGTAAATTGATTGTTGGGCCAAAAGACGGAACCCAAAGACCAATTTCCCCTATGGAATATATTCTGGAAGATGTCCATGAAATAACTGGTACCGGAACTATCTTTCCAAATGAAGCTGGAGAACCAATTTTACATATGCATATGGCTTGTGGCAGAAATAATGCTTCAATAACTGGTTGTATTCGTAAAGGTGTGAAAGTATGGCATGTTATGGAAGTTATTTTATTAGAATTAATTGATACAACAGCAATTCGTGCCTTAGAATCTGAATCTGGGTTTGAATTGTTGCAGCCTTGAAGTTCAAAATATGGTAATCCTGAATAAAGTAGTTATAACTCCAAAAAACTCCTATACCTCAAAGATATAGCGATTTAACACTACATATTTTAGGACTACCAAAAATTTCATCGAAAGTTAGTTAAAAAGAACTCAAAAGAGCGAATCTTTTAACAGTAAATCCTTTAAAGTACATTTTTTCAAAACTTGTTCGGTATTATTATCCGCAACAGCCATCAACTCTGTAACTTTATCATTGAACCTCAAAGTTTGTAAATTAAAATATTTATCTTCCTCTGCACTACGAATTGTATCTAATACCTCTTTTATGGCTATTGTTTCAGGAGCTTTTGCCAGAACATATAACTCCTCATTTGTTCCAGCTTTAATAAGTAAACCATTGTTTTTTAATATATCTAAAACTACTGATAAAACTTTTGTTGGAATTCCCAAATGTTGTGCTAATCCATTACCATTCCAAGCCGGCTTGCCTTGAAAATGGTGTTGGGTAATAACATACAAGGAAGATAAAGCTAAATGTTCTTTCAAACGATTGCTCAAAGTTTGTTCTCTTTTACGGATATTTAAATACTCTGGATGTTGATGATAAAAAGCAATACTAGAACCAATCAATAAAATAAGCCAAGCTAAATATAACCAGATCATAAAGACAATTAAGATTGCGAAACCAGAATAAATCGTTGCATATTGAGTAGAAGAAACCACGAAATACGCAAATCCCCAGCCAATAGTTTGCCAAAGAAAACCAGCAACTAAAGCTCCAATAAATGCAGATGTGAAGCGTACTCGAACATTAGGTATTAAAATATAGAGAAAAGTAAATGCTCCAATAATAAATATATAAGGCATTGATTGGGTAGTTGAATCGACAATTATACTGAAATAACTTATGTCAGATAATTTTTGTACGAAAGGGCTAGTCATAACCGAAGCAGTGGTTCCAATAGCCAAAAATAGTAATAATGGTCCAATGAAAATTACACTCAAATAGTCGCTAAAACGTCTCACAAATGGACGATTTTTATCTATTCTCCAAATAAAATTAAATACTTTCTCTATTTTATAAATCAAAGCCACGATAGTATAAATAAGGATACTCATACCAAGAATACCCAAAACTCCAACATTAACATTTTCCACAAAACCTATAATTTTTTCAGTAATTTCAACTCCTTTTTCTCCCAATGGAGCGAGTATATTTTGTAATAATGGTTTAATTTGGTTATGCACTCCTAAGCCTTTCAACATTGAAAAACTGACAGCTAATAAGGGTACGATGGACAGTAAAGTTGTGTACACCAGACTCATTGCATTTAAGCTTAAATTACCTTGGTTAACATCACGTACTACCACATAAATTGTGCGAAATATTCGAGCTGATACAGAACGCCAAAATGGTAAAGAACGTAAATTACTTTCCCAAAAAAAATCTTCTATTTTTTCTAACGTATTTTTCATCAGGGTTATTTTTGTTCATACAACTTAAGTTAAATTTATGGTAGCTATGCAATATATAGTAACAAATTTATTAGCTATTTGATATTTAAGATTTTTTATAATAAACACTACTGAAAATTGAAAGTTATGGTATAGATATTCATAAAAATACATTCGTATGAAATCTGCGAGGTTTTGGAAACCTCGTAGGTTTTAAGTGAAATCTATGGTACTTTAAAAAAGCAAAAAATTAAGTGATTCTATCAGTCTATCTATTTGTTTTTTATTATGTAATGCCGATAAAGTAACTCTTAAGCGAGCTGTCCCTATGGGAACTGTTGGGGGACGAATTGCGGTGACTATAATCCCACGTTCATATAATTTTTTGCTTATTTTTAAAGCAGTTGCAGAATCACCCAATATAACTGGCTGGATTGGGGTAGATGATTCCATTAATGGTAAATTGCTTGCATGGTTACGAAAATAATCTATCAATTCCTGCAAATGTTGTCGCCGCCAATTTTCTTCTGTCACAATAATCAAACTTTCCCTTATTGTTTCCGCCAATGCCGGTGGTAAAGCGGTTGTATAAATATAACTACGAGCCAACTGGATTAAAGTCTCAATTAATAATTCACTGCCAGCAACAAAAGCCCCAAATACTCCAAAAGCTTTGCCTAAAGTTCCCATTAATATTGGTACTTCTTCAACTTCATAGTCATATAACTCAACAGTTCCTCGCCCAGTTTTACCAATAACTCCCAAACCATGAGCGTCATCAACCATCACCCAAGCATTATAAGTTTTGGCTAATTCAACAATTGTTGATAAATTGGCAATGTTGCCATCCATACTAAACACTCCATCAGTAATAATCAATTTGTGGTTAGCAGATGATTTAATTAACATTTGTTCTAAAACTTTTAAGTCTGAATAACGATACATTTTAGCTTGAGACAATCGAGCCGCATCTATCAATGAAGCATGGTTTAATTTATCCAAAAATACTGCATCATGCCGTCCTAACAATGCAGTTATAACTCCAAGATTGGCCATATATCCAGTTGAAAATAATAATGCTCTTTCTCGTTTAGTATACGCTGCTAATTCTTGTTCAAGAGACTGATGAGCTGAGGTATGTCCAGTGATTAAATGCGAGGCTCCGCTACCTATTCCGTATTTTTCAGCTCCTTCTTGCCAAGCTTTCTTTAACCGTAAATCACTAGCTAGACCTAAGTAATCATTGCTACAAAAAGATAAATATTCTTGGTCATTTATTAACAGGGTCGGAGTTTGAACGCTAGTGTGTAGCTGACGGATACGATAGAGATTGTCTTGTTGACGCTGTTGTAATAAGGATTTAAGAAAATTCTGCATAGTTTTAAACGAAATTTAAATGTGTGGTGTATTAATTGCTGCATAGATTTTAATTAAATTACTATGAGAATATATAAGAATGTATAATTTATTTTGTGAAATGTGGATGCAAGAGCTTGCAAGTTTATGGAACAATAATCAACTAGAAAAAATAAATAATACCAATATGAATATAGGTTATGGATTTATTGGCTCTGAGTTGCCTTTAGGGGTGTTAATTATAAGTGATAGTAAGGCAACAACTGAGTTATATGTTGGGCAAAATCTTGATTTGGATGTACGTGCTGATATAATGGACTGGCAAAATTGGTTAACAAGTGAATTTACTCTTTCTCAGTTAGGAATGTTGATTGTACATAACAGATTGCAATTTAACGGTAATAATTCTCAAAAAATATTAAAAATACCTTCTTTTGCCACTATTTTTTTTCATAGTTTTAAATTAATGAATAAAATACCTACAAAATTTTAAGTTTTTTTGGAGTCCAAAGCAAAGCTTTGAAGATGTTTAATTTTTACTACAAAGCAAAGCTTTGCTTTGAACTCCAATAGATAGTTTAACTCCTCTAGTCCAATCCAGTTTTATCTCTCATATTTTTTCTTGGAATATTATATCCTATTTTTGATTGGGTGTGTATTTATTGTCTGAGGCTCACTAAAAATATTTTTGATGAAGGTATAATGATGTTAAAAAAACAAGCAGTTTAGACAAGTCAAGAGCTAAATGAGGATTTGTAGGGGTAATCCCTTCTCTCCGCCATTTCCTGCCAATAGTTTAATCCATCTTTTCCCCAACCGTTGGCGAGTTTTTCTATAGCTTATTCTGGTTCTGTGTGGATATTGGTAATATTAAATAAAGTAGGGTGGATAGAAGTGAAGCGGAAATCCACCAAAAAATCACCAAGTCCATATTTAAATTGATATTTATTGGGTTAATCGTTTGGTCATTATTACCTCGTTCCCAACGACTACGTTGGGAATGCAGTCATGACGCACTAGCGTCAAGTATAGTGAACGACGCTGGTGCGTCTGGAATGGGTTACCACTCTGGTGAGTGGGAACCAGATTTAACCTGTCAGGTCTTCATTTTCCCCGCCATCTCCTTCCAATAGTTTAAGCCATCTTGTTCCCAACCGTTGGCGAGTTGTTCTAGGGCTTGGAGGACTTGATGTAAACCAATTTCAGAGGCTATTTTATAGGCTTGGACGAATTTTTCCATAGCTTGATCTTGTTCTTGTTTGGCTAGGTGGATATGGGCGATATTAAATAAGGTACGACATAAACCACTGGTATCGCCAATTTCACGTCTTATTAAAAGCGATTGTTCTAAATAGGATAGGGCTGTGTCGTAGTCGCCTTTGGCTTTAAATATTAAAGAAATATTATTGAGAGTAGTTCCCTCGCCTTGTTTGTCGCCAATTTCACGGTCTGTTGTTAGTATTTGTTCAAAATATTCCAGTGCTTTGTCATAATCACCTCTTGAATAATAAATACTGCCAATATTAGATGAAGTAGTTCCCTCACCTTTTTTATCACCAATTTCACGTACTATCGCCAACGATTGTTCCAAATAGGATAGAGCTGTGTCGTATTCGCCTCTGGATTTATAAATTCTAGAAATATTATTGAGAGTATATCCCTCGCCTTGTTTATCGCCAATTTCACGCCTTATCAAAAGTGATTGTTCCAAATAGGATAGTGCTGTGTCTAAGTCGCCTTTTGCATAATAGATTTGGGAAATATTATTGAGGGTAGTTCCCTCGCCTTGTTTATCGCTAATTTTACGTCTTATCAAAAGCGATTGTTCCAAATAGGATAGAGCTGTATTGTAATTTCCTATGTGAAAACGAATTTCACCAGTTTTATTTAAAGCATCACCTTTCAAATTCTCATCCGTAGTCTGCAAAATATCCGGCAACCAGTCAGTCAAAATATCATGATACAAACCAGTCATATCAAAATGAGGCACAATTGTATCCAACGCAAATCGCCGAGCCTCTTCAACTTCCTCCGCTAACAACAACGCCTGATGCACATTCAAAGCCTGACCAATAGTCTTCTTATCAGTATAAACCAACTGCTTTTGATACCGAGCTGCTTCCGCATAATCCTCCTTACCAATATTCGGCTGTAACCAATCCTTAACCAAAGACGAAACTTGATAAACCTCAGTATTTAAATCCAAATCAAGCTGCACTTCCAACAACGAATAATCCAACAAATTCTGAATCAAAGCCTGTGACTGCAAAGCCTCAATTCCAGCTAATGGCACTGGCGACTGATAAGCTGGCAAGCGAGCTAACAACTGCTGTTCACTTTCCGTCAACAACTCAAACAAAGCCGCAATCGCCATATCCACATATAAATCCTGTTGAGCTTGCTGCAAACTCTGCTTAAACTCAGGATTTTTCGCTTGAGCGGTTAAAAAGAATATCACCCCTCGAAAATTACCATTTAAATCTTGATATAAACGCTGTAAATCATGCTCCAAAGCCAAATTTTGCCGTTGTAAATAGTACGTAAAATCAAAGAAATTAGCCTTTTGTAACGCATGATGCCGTTCACCATCCCAACCCGGCAATCTATACCGAGAAGTCAACAATAACTTGCTACCAGTTGCACGAGTTATTTCCGTTAGCCAAATATTCAACACCGAATGATTTAATTCTCTACTATTCGCATCCTGAATTGACTCTAAATTATCAAAGAAAAATAACACCTTACCTTGAGTTTGACGTAATAATAAATCTAATAAAACTCCGGCTTCCTGCTCTGGAGTCTCACAAAATTCCCGATTCTGCTTAAACTCCTCCTTAAATTCCCCAGTTAAAACTTTGGTTTTTAATTTAAAAAGAAAGCTTTGCCAACTATTTTCCGGTTTCGCCACATAAGTCACCACCGTATAACCATCATGCTCCAACCGTTGAGCTAACCGAGTGGCTAACGCAGTTTTACCCTGTCCACCCGGACCAGTAATTAACAATTGAGCTTGCGAACCATGCACAAACCGACTGCCCAAATCTCGCAATTCCGACCGCCGACCAATAAACCGCTCAGTCGCAAAATCTGGAATTCCTTCCCAAATATTCCGCAACTTATATTCAACATTCACTGGCTGGGGCGTTAAATCCCAATCCACCAACGGAGCAGTTAAATCTTGACTAAACAACAACGGCAAACACCATTGATTTTGGCTCAACTCAGCCGAATGAGACAAATCCTTGCTTAAATCCCGTAAAGTAACAGTATCCTTAACCTCAGTTAATATAGCTCGCCGAGCCGCTTGCACTGCAATATCAACTCGCTCTTTACGACCAATCCTGCCACAAAAACTCTTCGCAAACGCAATTCCAGCCTTATCCAAAATAGATTCCCGCATCCCGACCACATGCGTTATCCCCTGCTGTACCAAAGCTTGAGCCAAACCAGTCGTGGCCTTCGCCGACTCACAAGCCGACAACACCACACATTGCACTCCCCGCCCAATAAATGCCTTAGCTAACTCACTATCTACAACTGGCTCTGCTTTACCCTGCTGATCTTCAAAATAAAACACCCCATATTTCTGTTCCGATTTATATTGACCATGCCCACTCAAAAACACCAAATGATATTGATATTCCTGTAATTTATCCACCAAAGTTTGATAACGCCCATCATCCAGCACATCCAGTTTCACCCAGCCTTGTTGCACCCATTCATTCAACGCAATTAATACCTGAGCCTGTTCCTCCTCAATATCCAACCGTGCCACATTATCCGGCAATGAAGAAAACAGTAATACCCGCAATGGCCCAGCAGTTAAGTTAGTCTCAGTTTTTATTGCTGGCAAACAACGAGATAAAGTAAATCCCAATTCTTTAGCCAAAAATTTATAATCAGGATGATACAAACATTCCCACGGCAACGCCTGAATTTCCGCCTTATCACTAGCAATAATCACCGGCCGAATTTTATCCTGCGGTGGAGTTATCTCCCCCGACCATAAAGCCTGCCCCATCGCCTGCAAAGCATCTTCATTCACCAATTTATCCCTAGCAGCATAAGCCCGTGTCAATTCATTAGCTAAATGTTTTAAATTAGGTTTCTGCTCCAATAAATCATCTGGAATTTTGAGGTAATCTGGTTCTTTGTGTATGTCTGTCATTTATTATCCTGTTAATAATTATATAATTTTACAATTCGTAGGGTGGATAGAAGCGAAGCGGAAATCCACCTTTCCCAAAACTTTCCATTTCCCAAAACAATAAAATCCAAACAATCATTATCCGTTTAATTTTGGGGCTGTTTGGTGTTGTTTGGTGGATTTCCGCTTCGCTTCTATCCACCCTACATAATATAGCTATTCATAAACCTTATTAAACACAATCTGTTCGGTTAAAATAATTCTATCAGTTTCTAATCGAATACATTTTAATTCCACTAAATTCTGCAAACTCTGTTGCACTATATCAGCTTTAACATCCTTGAGCAATTTTGATTTATGGAAATTTTCCAATAAAATAACTCGACCCGATAAACCACTTTCACCTACTTGATACAAGGTATATAAAACTAGAGCATCAGTTTCTGTAACTTCAATCTTTACCGATTTAATCACTTTGCTTAAAAATATAATCACAAAAGAAGTTGTGGGAAAACTGCTAGTTAAAACAATATCTAACACAATTTTCCAATCTAACTTAGCATAGTTTTTAATCATCTCAATATCAGATTTTTTGGTTTCTGACACAGCCCGTTGCAAATTAAAAATGCTATTGGGTAATTTAACTGTATTAGCCGTTATCCGTTCTGGATGTTGTTGTAAATTAACCTGTTTCAACAATGGTTTTGAATCAGATTCTAAAAATTTAGCTAATGGAGTAAATAATTCTTGTTCTGGAGGTAGTTGCATATATTTATAGCATTTCCCGATTAAATAGATTACAGTAATACAAAATAAATAATTGATATTTTTGTAGAATTTAATTAATAATTAATCATTCATAATTAATAATTGCCATATATTCTTGGTTACATTAACTTCATTATACTCAAAAAAATTGGGTTATGGCAATATGCTATTATGAGTAAATTAGGAATTGAACAAACTATGTATTAAACTAATTAAGAGTCTTACAGTTCGATTAATCCAAACTTTGAACTCCAATATTTCAACCAACAAGGTATCAACATGTGGAAAAGTAAAGGGTTTGTCCCCTATCTAACAATAGTCTTCTTCAATGCCTTTACCGATTTAGGGCATAAAATAATCATCCAAAACGCTCTGTTTAAATTCTATGATGGAACTGAGCTAAGAATTTACACTGCCATCATTCAAGCGATGATTTTAATTCCCTTTGTGATGGTATTTACTCCAGCAGGTTTTTTATCCGACAAATTTCCCAAAAACCGAGTTATCCAATTTGCCACCTTTGCAGCAATCCCAATAACTATAATTATAACATGGTGTTACTACAATGGTGAATTCTGGTTAGCTTTCTGGATGACATTTATTTTAGCTTTGCAAAGTGCATTTTACTCTCCCGCTAAATATGGTTATATCCGTGAATTAGTCGGTAAAAATAACTTAACTTCAGCTAATTCTGCTGTCCAATCAGTAACTATCGTTGCAATCTTGGCAGGAATAGCAGTTTATAGCGTATTTTTTGAAAGCTTATTTGTTGACAACTTCACCGAAATTGGCGATATTTTAGTAGCAGTCAAATATGTCGGCTTTTTATTAATAGCTGGAATTATTCTGGAAGCTTTATTATCCTTACGTTTACCTAAAAAACAAGAAACTAATCCAGAATTACACTTTGATGTCAAAAAATACTTAGGTTTGCGGTATTTCCGAGACAACTTAAAAGGAGCTTGGTTAAACCAAGGAATTTGGTTAAGTATCATTGGATTAGCAGTATTTTGGGCTATCAATCAAACTATATTAGCTGCCTTTCCAGCCCATTTGAAAGATGTGATAGGTGAAACTGATACAAGAGTTGCTAATGGAATCATGGCATTAGCTGGAATTGGTATTGTATTTGGAGCAGCGTTTGTTAGCAAAGTATCGAAAAATTATATCGAAACTGGCTTAATTCCATTAGGTGCATTGGGAATTTGCATTGCGTTACTTATAATCCCATCATTGCAAGATAGCATAACTTCTGGTGTAGTATTTCTGGTATATGGTTTCTTCGGTGCTATGTTTATCGTGCCACTCAATGCGTTAATCCAATACTATGCGAAAGAAGGCGAAATTGGTATGATATTATCAGCCAATAATTTCATCCAAAACATATTCATGCTGGCATTTTTAGGCATTACTATTGGTTTGGCTTATATCGAATTTTCTAATCAAAACACTTTCTATTTACTAGCTATCGTTACTTTTGTTGGAACTATGTATTCTATTGTTAAACTACCACAATCTTTTATTCGTTACGTCATAACTGGCTTGTTAAGACGGCGTTATCAGGTGCAAGTTGTTGGCATGAAAAATCTGCCATCTACTGGTGGAGTGTTGTTACTTGGCAATCATGTTAGCTGGCTGGATTGGGCAATGTTACAAATTGCTTCCCCACGCCAAATTCGGTTTGTTATGTTGCGGAGTTATTACGAAAAATGGTATATGAAATGGTTTTTAAACATGTTTCAAGTCATTCCGATTGGAGCAACTGGCAGCAAGCAAGCTCTGCAAAAAGTCCATGACAGCCTCAGTAATGGCGAAGTGGTAGCAATCTTTCCTGAAGGTCATATCAGTCATAACGGTCATTTGAGCATATTTAAGGCTGGTTTTGAACGTGCAGTTAAGGACACGCAAGCAGTTATAGTTCCGTTTTATTTACGGGGTTTATGGGGCAGCTATTATTCCTATGCAACTAAAAAATATCGTTATTCAACTGGTAATTCTGGTCATCGTTTAATAACAGTCGGATTTGGTGAGGCTTTACCATCCAGTTCAAGTGCTGGGGAAGTTAAGCAAGCAGTATTAAAAACCTCCATCCACGCTTGGCAGGAATATGGTCAAATTTTAGAACCATTACCAATCAGCTTCTTACGCACTGCTAAAGCTCAACGCAAGAAAATGATTGTGATGGATGCCACCACAGAATTGAGTTATGAACGGTTATTAACTGCTTCCTTAGTGTTCGCCAAACAGTTGCAATCAGCCATGCAAGGCCAGCAAAATATCGGTTTATTATTGCCAACTTCGGCTGGAGCTACGATAGCCAATTTAGCCGTGTTAATCAATGGCAAAACGGTAGTCAATTTAAACTATACTGCTCCTCCAAAAACAGTTGAACTATGTATGGAAAGAGCTGATATCAAAACCATACTCACTTCCAAACGCTTCCTAAAAAAACTTGGGGAACGTGGAGTTGATATGACTCCGTTACAAGACCACGCTAAATTCATCTATTTGGAAGATGTCAAAGCGGAAATTCCTAAATTAACTCTATTATTAGGGCTGTTGAAAGCTAAATTCTTACCAGTTGCAATTCTGAAAGCTTTCTATTTCCAGAAAACTAAGTTGGAAGATACTGCGGCTATTTTATTCAGCAGTGGTAGTGAAGGTGTGCCGAAAGGTGTGCAGTTGACTCATGCCAATATTATGGTGAATATCAAACAGGTTATTTCGGTGTTGAATCCAACCGATGATGAAGTGGTGCTTAATTCTCTGCCTATTTTTCATGCTTTTGGCCTGACCGTGACTACTTTTATGCCATTGATGGAAGGTATTCCGATGGTATGTCAACCTGATCCGACTGATGCGAAAACGATTGGTAGTTTAGTGGCTCGCTATCAAGTTACTATTTTGGTTGGAACTTCGACTTTCTTTAGGATTTACACTCGGAATAAGAAGCTGCATCCATTAATGTTTGAATCGTTGCGGTTTGTGGTGGCTGGAGCAGAACGGCTGAATCCAGACGTGCGGAATGCTTTTAAGGAGAAATTTGGCAAGGATATGTATGAAGGTTATGGAGCTACGGAAACTACTCCGGTTGCTAGTTGTAACCTGCCGGATATTTTGTTGTCTTATTCTGGTACTGTGCAAGTTGGTAATAAGATTGGGACAGTTGGGCTACCTATTCCGGGTACTACGATTAAAATTGTTGATCCAGATAGTTTGGAGGAGTTAGCGATTGGTGAGGCTGGATTAATTTTGATTGGTGGGCCACAGATTATGCTGGGTTATCTGAAGGATGAGGAGAAAACTGCGGCTGCTGTTGTGGAAAAGGATGGGGTGCGTTGGTATAAAACTGGTGATAAGGGCAAGATAGATGCGGATGGTTATCTGACTATTTTGGATCGTTATTCTCGGTTTGCTAAGTTAGGCGGTGAGATGATTAGCTTGACTGCTATTGAGGTGCAGATTGCTGAACTAATCAACGATGAGGAAGTGGAAATTTTGGCTGTGGCGATTCCTGATTCTGCTAAAGGTGAACAGGTTATTTTGTTGGTTGCTGGTGAGATAGATGTGGCTGATTTGAAAAGTTATGTTCTGAAAAGTGATATTAATCCGCTTATGTTACCGAAGCAGTATTTGGCAGTGGAGGCTATTCCGAAACTTGGGACTGGTAAGGCTGATTTTAGTGGAGCTAAGAAGTTGGTTTTGGGGATGGTTTGAGGGGTTTGGTATGGTGGGTGATTTGCTTACCATATCATTGTATTTTTAGTTTGGTATAATTTTTGATATGGTTATACTTGACTTATTTATCGGTTAATATCTACAAATAATAACTCGTAAGCCGTATAAAATTGTGATTTAGTAGGGTGCATAAGCTATAGCGTCATGCACCGAACATGGAATTTAATTTTGATATTTTTTAATGGATGAATTTGGTGTATGACGCTTTGCTTATACACCCTACGAGCTACGATCTATTAATGATGAGTAACGCAGAGCGTCACGGTAGGCATTCCCACGCAGAGCACTCATCGTTATACACAAGTATTTAAGTATTTAATTTGAATAATAAAAATATTATTTATGTATAAATTGATATATTCCCAAAAAATATGTATTAAGCATTTTTCATAGCATATAAAATGAGTACAAAATCTCGCATTCGCTGTAGTCCGATCCAAATAGATTTTGGACCAGGTGGCCCATCATTTTTTCGACCAAGGTATCCTCCCAAACGAGCAATCATTGGTATGATTTCACCTATTGATGGTGATGTTGTTGGTAATGGAGTTTGATTCAAAACTAAATGAATTGCTTGCCATTCTTCGACAGCAAAAAGTAATTCACAATCAAGTTCTGGATAAGTTCTTCCAAACATAGTAATAAATAAAATACGCCAAGTAATTATCATATAAAATGCTAAACAAGGTTCAAGTCTGTCAGAAGTTTCTAATTGCAGTTTTTCAACTTGGCAGCCACTTTTTAAAGTTCTGAAAAAGATTTCAATTTCCCAGCGACAAGTGTACCATTTAATAATATTAACTGCTTGTTCAAAAGTATCTATTTTCATTGAAGTTAAGAGTAACCATTCAATAGGTTTTTCACCTACAGGAGGATTTTCTTCCTTAGCTAATACGACGTTTATTTTAACATTATCAAATTTATAGCCAGCTCTATAAGGTGCTTTGATAATTATACTAGCAGACCTAACAGTTTGTTCAACCTTGCGGGCTTTGCGATTACCAGAAGCTGGTAAATTAAATTTTATCGTACCAAGAACTGGTTGTTTTTCAAGTTTATTCCAAATTTTCCTGGTTTCTTTATCTGACGTTTCTAAGCAACGATTTTGAGCTGCTCGAATTATCCATTGAGAACGAGTGTTTGGAGAATATTCTTGTGTTTCTAAGAACCATTCATAAATATCACCTTCACGATCTGCAATGTTAACAATAAGTGTTTCTGACACACTACCACTTACTTCACAGGCAATTTGATAGCCATTTAACCAATGATGACTTTCTTTCTCATTGATTGGTTTGTTTCTACGTTCTTTTCGAGGACTTTTTTCTTCTCGTTTCCAAATATCTGCACCAACAACACCTAAGCAAAGTCTGTCAGGTGTGATAGCAATCGTTGGATGCAAAAAAACTTCTTTTTTCTCTATTTCTTTTAAATTTCCAATTCCTTTTAAACCTTTGGTAACTGTATGAATTAAATCAGTTGTATCTTGAATTAATAAAACCACAGGATAACAGGAAATTCTTTCTATTGATGAATGAACATGGCTTTCAAGTACTTGCTCAAAGGTCACTTTATCATTATCAAAAAAACGATATGCTGCCAAGGTCTCAGCCCAACCACCACAAGCGATTGGAATACTTTGTGTTGGTTTATTGCCCAATTGTTCTAAAAGTACTTCCATACGTTTATTTAAACGCTCATCTCCAAAATTTGCTGTTTTGGTTTCATCAGATGCCCAGTGACTCATTATCAATTCTCCTTGAACTGTTTTAAAAATGTCACTTTACCATATCATTTTGACTTATGTATAACGATGAGCGCAGAGCATGGGAACGAGATAACGAGATAATCTACGAGCTATTAAATCGTTGAATTTAAGAATAACCAATTGAAAACGCAAAAAAAAATCAATTAACCCATCTTAAAGTTGATATTTTGATTAATTTTAGTATAAAATAACCCTTTAATCTAAATATAAGGGAAAAAATTATGTTTTCTTGGCTTTTACCTTTTAAAAAACCACAAGTAAATACCAGTTCGCATCTTGCAAAATTAGAATATGAACCAAATCATCTGTTATCACAAGTAGTTGCTGATGATAATCTGGAAGCAGCTTTAGTTTGGTTGCGTGAAAGTAGTTCTAAACAAGATAATAGTGATGTTTGGAATTATAGTCGTGATTGGGAAGATAATAAAAAATCTTTACAACAACGGATACTCAGTGGGCAGTTTGAATTTCAAGTTGTGAGTGAGGTTGAAAATGCTGCTGGGGAATTTATGGAGATTCGTTGTGCGGAAGACCGGTTGTTAATTCGGGCTATTAGTCAGGTATTGACCCCAATTTTTGATGCTAATATTGCTGCTGAATGTGTACATCTGGTTGGACGTGGTGGTACTCAGCAAGCAGTTAAAGATGTTCATGCTCAACTTTTGTCCCAACCTAAAGCTCAGGTGATGAAGTCTGATGTTAAGGGATACTATGCTAATGTTGATCATCGGATTTTGTTGGACCAGTTTGCTACTTTGTTGCCCAATGAAACTGAGTTACAACGGTTATTGTGGATGTTTTTGCAACGGACTGTGGAGCGAGGTGGTAATTATCGGGATATAACTAAGGGTTTACCTTTAGGTGCTTCTATTTCGCCACAGTTGGGAGCTTTGTATTTAAGTCCGTTGGATGTGTTGTTTAGTACCGACGCTAAGCATTTTTATCGGCGGTATATGGATGATTGGGTTATTTTCTGTAAAAATAGTTGGGACTTGCGGAAAACGGTCAAAAAGGTATATACTGTTTTACATGCGTTGAGAGTTGAAGTTGCTCCAGACAAAACTTATATTGGTAAAGCAAGCAAAGGTTTTGATTTTCTGGGCAAGCGAATTCTTCCCATTGGGATTCTACCTTCGGCATCAGCGTTGTCACGTTTGCAAAAGAACACGGTTCGGCTTTATGAGCAAGGTGCGACTAGGAAACGCATTGAATTGTATTGGAAACGGTGGCTAGGATGGGTTTGTATCACAGCGGGGATAGTTTCAGTTCCAGTCTCCGCCGAGAATTGCATAACCTTCCCTACCTCCGGCGATACATGTCATTGCGAGAGTCCCGTCGGGCAAACCGCTTCGGGTATTGGTTCGTACGCCGTCCTTTCCGGGGCCGGCTCGGACGGGGCATTCCTCTGGTCTAACGTCACTAACGCCGGCTTTTGTCTTGACGAAGACGATACGACGTGTACCGAGCCTGCACCAAATTCCCTTGCTACAGGGGACGTCTTATATCTTAAAAACACCTCACCCAATGCTACCGACTACTACACTTGTTCTATTACACTAGGTACCCAGATGGTAGGATCGACATACACGCCGAGTTCAGGTCCTAACCCGCCGCCTGTATCAGCACCAATAGGATTTTCCGCTATGTCATACATGATTTGGGTAATTTTTATTATGATGGCGTACATCGTTTTTCCGACCAGGCGGGATCGATGTAACAACGTGAAAACTTCCAAACCGTAACTCGTATCTCGTAAGGTGTATAAGCGAAGCGTCATACACCAAATCCATTCATGTGGTGCATGACATTATCGTTTATATACCTTACGAATTCATATAATAATTAATTGGATATCAATTACTACCAAAAATCTTTTCATCTATTTCAACCATAGTTAGGTAACGATTCATGTGATAATCAATTTTTCGTTTAAGAAAATTAATATAGTAACATTCCTATATTTTTACACCATTAAAATTAATTATATTCTGAAAAATAAAATCTATTGTTTCGATAAGTGAATCAAATTTATAACGAAACTGCTTAATGTAACGTTTTAATGAAGCC
>JAUCGL010000314.1 GCA_030378105.1 Candidatus Halobeggiatoa sp. HSG11
GTTACACGACGTGGTTTCTTACTTTTTTCATATTATTGATTTCTTTTTAACGAGAGTACATGAGATGCTTAAACTATACTTGAAAATTTAGTAGTAATTCTGTTATTATTTTAAATGGTAGGAAAATGCGAGATTTTGGTATCTTTATTGCGGCGATAAATGGCAGTTTATTTGCTTTCTTTTTTTAACACTCCATTTATTAAATAACTTGTATTATGACCATGTATTCAAGAAAATTGAAACTGCAATACTTGCACAAAACCACAGGCAAATCACATGCACTTAAGATTTATGATCCAGTGTTAAAACGGGATATATTTACCAAGCTTGTGCGTATTATTTTGTTTTCAATAGTTATTTTCATAACTGTATTTTCTTTTAATTGGTATTATGTTGATACCGGGCAATTATTAGACCTTGTTGTTATGCAAAAACTTGAAGATAAAACGTTTTCTCGTTCTAAGGAAAATTACTTGATAGGTAAAAATCATGCTGTTGAAAATGAGTTATATCGCTTAGATGATTTTCACCGTGTAAGATTCATTTCTGTACCTTATGATACTACATTGAAAAGTTTCGATAAAACTAAAGATGTTGAAGCTGTAGCAAAAAGACAACAGTTTAAAAAAGAATTTTTTTCTAAAGTTAATAATCCAATAGAGCAAGTATCGCATCAAAAATTACGAGAACCTAAACTAGTTACAAAAACTGTACAAACTTCACTAGAAACTATAGTGTTAAATTTACAACAATGTGAACAACATTTGAATGCTAATCGTTTAACAACTGGTAAACAAGGTACAGCCCTTGATTGTTATCAGCAAATATTGCTTTCTGATCCAACTAATGTTACAGCAAAGGAAGGATTAGTTAAAATTGAACAACGTTATCAAGGCTGGGCAAAAGTAGCTATTGAAAGAAGAAACTTTAAAAAAGCACAAAATTATCTTAAAAGCTTAAAAAAAGTTAATCCTAAATCAGCAGCTTTATCCCGATTAAATCGTTTATTTATACGTTCTCAAACATTGGTAAAAAAAACTACTCAACGTAAGCAACCAGCTACGAAGAGGGTTGCAAAACAATCGTCGCACATTACCAAGAAAATATCAAAACGTTGTAATGATATATTTTCTCAAGAATCGTTGGGTATAAGGTCTTTAACTGATGAGCAAAAAAAGTTTAAACAAAAATATTGTAAATAACATGTTATTCTAGGAATTTTTTTAATAAATAGTTCAGGCATTCTTAATTTTACTTTGTCAGATTTAATGTGACTAATTGATTTATAAGGAATTATTAAAATCAACAAATCCAACAAAATAAATCACTTAACTTGATAATATGACAAAGTAGAATTAAATTATACTGTTTATAATATATTATTA
>JAUCGL010000315.1 GCA_030378105.1 Candidatus Halobeggiatoa sp. HSG11
TGATGATTTTTTCGTCTGAATAAGGTATTGTATTGTTCATAGGTATTCTTCTTCTCAAAATTTATGGTTATTGAAATTAGCTTCATATTATACCAAAATTTCAAGAATTTTTTATGAGAAAGCCGTGCTAACTACCCCAAGTGGAGTGACAGTACCGTTTATTCCAGCTCCTAAAGATATAGAAAATTTAAGTTCCAATATAAATGGTGAAGTTTGGCTTAATCAAGGCGGTAGTACGATGTTGGATGTTAATACTAAGACTCGTCGTGATGATTTCAGGTTGGTTGTTATGTTTGATTTGTTCGTTGAACCGACCCCTGAAAGTTGGTGTGTTGAAACTGAATTTGAAGAACTTTTATGTGACTTTGAAAATGCTCCTTTAGACATGCAACCGGGAATTCATTTTCCACCAGTTAGAACTCGTGCCAAACTTGACATTCAAACAGCTAAAGTAGTGTATTCTGATGGTACATCCCAGAAAATAACTCCAACAGTATGGTCGCCAGATACATTTATTGAAGAAACCATGAAATTGGAAGAAGTAGAAAAAATAAGTCTCAATTCCAATGGAACTTTTTATCTCTTGTATAAAGGTAAACCCTATATAATCTTACCAAATTTTGATGTAGTGGTTAAAAATGTACCCAAACAGGAACTTTCTCCTGAAGTGGCTTTTAATGACAAAAATATTGAACAAGGTTTG
The DNA here is from genome assembly GCA_030378105.1 of Candidatus Halobeggiatoa sp. HSG11. GTDB lineage: Bacteria > Pseudomonadota > Gammaproteobacteria > Beggiatoales > Beggiatoaceae > DRQV01. Next base: position 704 of record JAUCGL010000315.1, read on the forward strand.
CTTTATTCATTTCCAACAAGGCCAGTAACAAGCAATACTCGTCGTAGTAGAACTGATATAATGGAAATTTTATTATTTAAGCCATTTATTGAGCCAGCTCCTGAGTCATGGTGTGTAGAAATAGATGAAAACGAAATATTTTGTGATTTTGAAAATATACCTTTGAGTTCTCTGGACTCTTAAAAATAGGGTACTGGAGTCATTGAGTGGGAATATTAATAAATTCAATAAATTACTGCAAGTTATGCAAATAACACTTTAAGTTATTGATTATTCTTTTATTTCTAAATAATTATTCTAAAAAATCCCATTCAATGACCCCTTCATCGTTATATGCAAGTATTTAAGCACTTGAAATGAAAATATATTATGATTTTTGGTGGATTTCCGCTTCGCTTTACCCTACATTTGTTGCTTGGGACTTAATGTATAACGATGAGGTGCTTAAATGTGAATTAAGGGCTAAAAATTTTGTTAAAATTAATCCAAATATATATAATATGAAACAATAAATAACATAAAAAAGGATTAAATGATGGATTGGCAAGAACAATTAATAACAATATACCTG
>JAUCGL010000316.1 GCA_030378105.1 Candidatus Halobeggiatoa sp. HSG11
AAGAGCTAAAATTATGTATCTTTATAAAAACAATGAGTTAAAAAATTGCCTGTTAAAAACCTCTGAAATTATAATTTTTAACTATATGATTTTTAAAATAATTTTTTAGCTCTTAATTCACATTTAAACTTGGTTAGTTGCCCAGCATGATCAGTTTTACTAATCATATTGTTATTGGCATCATATGCAAAGCTAATTATTTGATTTAAATGATTTTTTAACGTCAATATATTGCTGTGATTATCATAGCTGAAATAACTGATTAAACTTGCTGGATTAGTTATCTTAATCAAATTACCGTTAGCATCATAAGCAAAATAGGTAGTGTTATCATTTACATCCGTTTCACTAGCTCGCCGACCATTAACATAAGTGTAACGAGTCGTTTTACCCAGAGCATTTTGTAAACTCAGCAATTGGTAGTTAGTGTTATAAGTATAAATGCTAGTTCCACCATTGCGATCTTTAACAGTAGTAATGATTCTATCGGCAGTTTCCTGATAGCTCAATTGAAATAGCTGATTACCTTCCACACTATCATCTTGAGCAATAATTCGCCCTTCATCATCATAAGTATTGGTAAACAAACGCACACCATCGCCATTAGTTCCGGTCAAGGTTTGGCCAAACTCGTTATAGGTGTAAGTCATGGTTTTGTTAGCAGCATCGGTTATCGTAACCAAATTATGCTCACTATCATAACCAAGCTTAACTTGCCGATTAACTGAATCAGTAACAGTTGTCAATAAATCATTGTTATTGTAGCCGTATTTAAGGAAAATACCTGAAACTGGCTCCGTGATTTGAATGAGTTTACCAGTATCATCACGTTGAAATTCTTGGGATTGTCCCTTTTGATTTTGTAGTTTGACAAGCTGGCCATTGGTATCAAATTGATAAACTCGCTTGTTACCACATGATAAAGTAAAACTGCTGTCATCGTTTTCAACTAATTTATCTTGTTTCGTGATTAAATCGTTGGAAATCCATTGACCTTCACCATTATTGGTAAAAACAGTAGATCGATTAGTTGACCAATTAACCTCAATATTTAGGCTCTTTGGTAATTTGCGTTGAATATAATATATTGATTATAAAGTATATAATTTTCTATCTAAAGTATCCAAAAATATGCGTTGGAACAAATGTCCAACATTAATGATACCAAAGCAAAGTCTTTTTATAACCTTGATTTTGTTATTAAATCCTTCAACAAATCCACTTGTATGTCGTTCAACAAAATA
>JAUCGL010000317.1 GCA_030378105.1 Candidatus Halobeggiatoa sp. HSG11
ATCCTGATTCTTGGGTGTTAAAGACTGATGTTGAAGGTTATTATGCCCATATTGACCATATGGTTTTGTATAATCAGTTGCAAGCTTTAATTCCTAATGAACAATATCTATTACGCTTAACTTGGCAGTTTTTAAAACGTACTGTGTATGCTGATGGCAATTATTATGACCGTGAACAAGGAATAAGTTTAGGTAATCCATTATCACCATTGATGGCAGCTTTATATTTAACTCCATTAGATGCTGAATTTGAAGGCAAAGAATGGTTTTATGCTCGGTTTATGGATGATTGGGTGATTATTAGTCCAACTCGCTGGAAGTTAAATTCTGCGGTGCAAAAGGTTAATCTGATTCTTAATCAACACGGACTAACTTCTGATAAAACATTTATCGGTCGGAGTTCGAAGGGGTTTGATTTTTTAGGGTATAATTTCACGCCAGAGTCTTTGACTGCTGGTAAAAATTCATTGCAACGCCGTGATGCACGTTTACACCGGCTTTACGAGCAAGGTGCGGATGAAGTTCGCATTGGGGAGCATGTATCACATTGGCAGCAGTGGGCGAAAACTGGTTTACAAGAGCAGGAGACTGAGGAATTGCATAATATTCCCCGTCAAGCTGATTCAAGTAAACTTCCGTTAGAAGCGAAATTCCTTGCGTTGGGGGTCGCTTCTGTTATGAGTACGGCGGCTTTTGACTCGCATGCGACAGTTTATCAGATTAGCTCGATTGATAATGGTTTCCCTGACGGGGCTGCCCTCTCTACATGTGCTGGGGTGCCTGCGTTCGACTTTGGGTCCGGAACTAACTTTACGCAAACTGGTGGGGGGACGAATTATAAGAAATCATTATTTAACTATGCTTCATCTATCCGTTCAGGGTCTACAACATCATATGCACAGTTCGACCTATCCAGCACGTATATGAGATTTGGGATAAAAGTTGGAGGTGCGAATGGGACTGATGCCAACGATGCTTTTAATATCCAATTGCCATACATAAAAACACTAGACTGTCTTAATTGTGCTGAACCGAAATTATTATGGATACGATTGGATGCCGACCAGCTTACTAGTTTCGGGAAGGCTACGAATTGGACGTATTCATATGGATGGGCTGACTCGGGTACTCCGCCTACCCTTGCCAATACAGCCAGCTTGGCCAACACTACCTGTCCTGGAGGAGGGGCACCAGTACAGGCTGATGCTTCGAATCCAATTGTTACATTGCTACTAGGTG
>JAUCGL010000318.1 GCA_030378105.1 Candidatus Halobeggiatoa sp. HSG11
TTAAACATGAAGCAAATTATACTATTAATTTTGTTTTGGACCAGTATTAGCTATGCTCAAGAAACTATAAGTATTATTGGGGTTGGGGATATTATGCTGGGAACTGATTATCCATCAGCCAAATATCTGCCAGCTAATAAAGGTAAAAATTTATTAAAAACTCTTAATAAGACCTTAAATCATGCTGATATAACTTTTGGTAATTTAGAAGGTACGATTCTTAATGGTGGAAATACCATAAAAAATTGTAAAAAATGTTACGCATTTCGGATGCCTGAATATTTGGCTGACAACTTAGTCACTGCTGGTTTTGATGTGGTAAGCGTGGCTAATAATCATATTCGAGATTTTGGTCAGAAAGGACTTAAAAATACTTTAAGAGTTTTAGACGGATTAGGAATTAAATCAGCCGGATTAATCAAACATCGTCCCAATGCTACATTTACTAAAAATGGGATTAAATATGGTTTTGCAGCATTTGCACCTAATGTTGGAACAGTTGATATTCGAAATATTGCCAATGCTAAAAAAATTGTTGCTAATTTAGCTGCTAATAGTGATATTGTTATTGTATCATTTCATGGTGGGGCAGAAGGTGCAAAAAATCAGCATGTTAAAAACAAATCTGAACGTTTTTATGGTGAAAACCGAGGCAATGTGTATAAATTTTCTCATGCAGTTATTGATGCTGGAGCCGATATAGTATTTGGGCATGGCCCTCATGTCACCAGAGCAATTGAAGTCTATAACAATCGTTTCATTGCTTATAGTTTAGGCAATTTTTGTACTTATGGTCGATTTAACTTGCGTGGTGTTACCGGGGTTGCTCCGATTATTAAAGTTAATATTAATAAGCAAGATGGTAGTTTTGTTGATGCTAAAATAACTTCAATCAAGCAGATAAAAAATCAGAAAGTGGTTCTTGACTCACATAATCGAGCTCTTAATCTTATTCGTAAATTGACTAAAAAAGACGGTTTTTCAAAGAATATTCGGATTGGAACTGATGGTTGGGTAAAAAAATTATAACTGCTAATTGTTGGTCTCTTATTAATTCGTACACAAATAATGCATAGGTGTTCGGGATTATCTTTAAGTTGTTCTTGTTTAAGTGAAAAGTTAAAAACTAAAAGTGAAAAAAAATTTTTTAAAATAATTAGTTGTTAATAATTGTACATCAACATTTTTCACTATTAACTATTAACTTTTCACTATATACAT
>JAUCGL010000319.1 GCA_030378105.1 Candidatus Halobeggiatoa sp. HSG11
TAATAAATGATTGTTGTTCAATATATTCAAGGTCTAACTCAACTTGTTTTGAGAATGGAATATCAGAACGTCCTGATACTTGCCAAATACAAGTTATGCCAGGAACTGCTTTTAAACGTAAAAATTGGTAAGGTGTATATTGGTCTACTTCTTTTGGTAATGGAGGACGTGGACCTACTAAAGACATATCACCAATTAATACATTCCATAATTGTGGTAATTCATCAACAGAAAATTTACGAATAAAACGACCAATATTAGTTATACGAGGGTCATTTTTCATTTTGAACAATACTCCACCTTGCATTTCATTTTGTTTTATGAGTTCAGCTTTACGTTCTTCAGCATCTATATACATAGAACGAAATTTCCACATTTTGAAAATCATTCCATCTTTACCAACTCTGTTTTGCGAAAAAAATATTTGACCTTCAGAATCGCACTTGATTAATAAGGCAGTTATTAAAAAGATAGGACTTAACAACATAAGTATTATTGCCGAAACGATAATGTCAAATAGGCGTTTGATTATATTGGTATCGCTGATTGTATTTGCTAAAGTTATGTAAGACATTTTATTGTTCCTCATAAGAAATCTGTATTTATTTTTTATTATTTAATTTCTTATGCAATAAATTATCCTATTTTAATAAATTATTAATTTTAAATGTTTTTATTGTTTTTTCTTTATTAAGGTTGGTTAATTATTCGCATAATGCAACAATTCTTTTTCAAAAATTTCAATTATAATATCTTTTCATATAAAATATGGATATAGGGTTAGGAAAGGATAACATCCCCTCTCGCCTGATGGCTGACAGCCTGACAAGAGTTAAGTAACCATAAGTATAACGTAACATGAAAATTTCAGTATAGTTTTGAGCGGTCCAACTATATATAATTGCGTCAAATTTCATTTACCATGTCGATAAGAATTAATGCTTACTTAATAACGAATATGCTAATACCATCTTAATTTTTTACTCAAAAAATTCCATCAATTGTGTGTCAACAAATCCTCTATTCGCAAGAAAAACAAGTACTCCATAAAGTAGTGATGACTCCAGAAAACTTGTTAGGTCTCAAATACCTAACAGTTTTAACACTACATATGTAGAGCTACTTATTTTTTAATATTATAGGACTTACGCATTGACAAACGTAATAAAGTATGAATTTTATTAAAATAATATACTTATTACAATATATGTAGATACA
>JAUCGL010000038.1 GCA_030378105.1 Candidatus Halobeggiatoa sp. HSG11
CTTTATCCCGAACACCTATGACGATATCCTAATACCTTTCTTCTCACTTTTAAGAACTCAACCATAATTTCGAATTATAGATAAGGTTTAATATTGAATTCTTTTTAGTAGGGTATCTGCACTGCTGCCATTAAGTTAAGTAAATTGATTATGGTAACCATAAGGGATTGCCCCTACAAATTATCATCTTGCCGTAGGGGCAAATCCTTTATGGTTGCCTTTAACTTAATGGCATTGAGGAGTACCTGACTAAATACAGATATTCTGTGAATATTATGAAATTTCTGCTAAACTTCTTAATAGTGAATCCTCAACTTTTAACTTAACATACATGAAAAAACTATTAAATGAAATTTTTTAAATTTATATTAGTCACAACATTTTTATTAACATCTTCTGCGTGGGCAGCAACCATTTCTTCAACAATAACCGGAGGAAACTGGGACGATGTTGCTACTTGGGATGGTGGCAATATTCCAACTGAATTAGACAACGTGGTTATTAATGGTGATGTTGTTGTTAATAGTAACGTAACAATTAATGATCTTGAAATTGCTGAGAAAGCCACGTTACAAAACAGTAGCAACCGTACTTTAACGATTAATGGTGATGTTAATAACCAAGGTATAGTTCAAGACAGCCGTAATGGTTACGGTTTAACCTTAGAAGTATCTGGTAATGTCACCAATGATGGAGTTTTTAATGGTACTAATTTAGATTTAGAAATTGCCGGTGATGTTATAAACAACGGAATTTGGAGTGGTAGTAATTTACGCCTAACTGAAGGTGCTAGTTCAAGGGTGATTAGTGGTAATCCAATTTCATCAGATGTATATTTTGAAGCTGATTTTGAGCTTATTAATACTAATCTTACTTTTGCTGGTGATGTTAACTTTGCTGGTCATACGATAACTTTACCAAATTCAACCAGCATTAATTTTACGAAAGATGTTTTAGAAGCTGACCTTGTGAGTCAAACTGATACTTTATTCGTATTTAATGGTGATGAAAAGCAAAATATTTCTGGTAATTTCACTGGGCCAGTTAATCTGTCTGGGAATGGTGAAAAAGTTATTTCTGGAAATTCTACCATAAATGGTTCGTTGGTTATAGAAGAAGGGATTATTTTACGAAACAGTAGCAATCGTACTTTAACTGTTAATGGTGATGTAACTAATAACGGTACTGTCAAAGATAGTGAGAATGGTTATGGTTTAACTCTAGAAGTATTTGGAAATATCACCAATAATGGTACTTTTACTGGTAATAATTTATCTGTTGAGCTGACTGGCGACTTAATTAATGATGGAACTTGGGATAACGGTGATACACGTTTAACTGGTGATAACGAATCAAGGGTAATTAAGAGCGAACAAATTGCTTCAAAAATGCATTTTGATGCTGATGTAACGTTAAGTACAACCAATGCCATTATCTTTACTGAGGATGTTGACTTTGCTGATCATGCAATAATATCATTAAGTGACTTAACCTTTCTTAAAGATGTTTCCAATGCTAATCTTTCTCTTCAAAATGACAGCTCATTTAATTTTAATGGCGATGAAAAACAAAATATTTTTGGTACTTTCACTGGGCCAGTTAATCTGTCTGGTAATGGTGAAAAAATAATTTCTAGCGATTCTACTATTAATGGTTCATTGCTTATAGAAGAAGGAGTTGTCTTACAAAATAGTAGCAATCGTATTTTAACTGTTAATGGCAATATAATTAATAATGGTACTATAAAAGATAGTGAAAATGGTTATGGTTTGACTTTAAAAGTATTTGGAAATATCACCAATAATGATACTTTAACTGGTAATAATTTATCTGTTGAGTTGACTGGTGATTTAATTAATGATGGAACTTGGGATAACGGTGATACACGTCTAACTGGTGAAAAAAGTCCAAGAATAATTAAAGGTGGACAGATTGCTTCAAAAATGTATTTTGATTCCGATTTAATGCTAAGTGAGACCAACGCTCTTATCTTTGCTGATGATGTTGATTTTGATGATCATATAATATTATCATTGAATAACCTTACCTTCCTTAAAGATGTTTCCAACGCTAATCTTTCCGTCCAAAATAACAGTTCATTAAAATTTAGTGGTGATGAAAAGCAAAATATTGTTGGTAATTTCACTGGGCCAGTTACTCTGTCTGGTAATGGTGAAAAAATAATTTCTAGTGCTTCTACTATAAATGGTTCATTGCTTATAGAAGAGGGGGTTATTTTACGAAATAGTAGCAATCGTGTTTTGGCAGTTAATGGCGATATAACTAATAATGGCACGGTCAAAGATAGTGAAAATGGTTATAGTTTTACCGTAAAAATATTTGGAAATGTCACCAATAATGGCACTTTAACTGGTAGTAATTTATATTTGGAAATTTCCGAAAACCTTCTTAATCAAGGGACTTGGGATAATAATAAAACTTTAATTACTTTTCCAAATGCCGAATTTAAAATAACTGATGCGGCGAATGTTTGGAGTGAACCTGTAACTGCTAGTTCATATGAAATTTCATCTCATTTAAATACTGTCCATTATTGGCAGTATCGTGTTATTGGAGAAGATTGGTCAAGAATGCGAGGAATTAATAGTTTAACTTTCAGGCAATTATCGTTACAAAAAATTAAAAATTTAACCGTAACCAAATTACAAAATGAAATTGAATTAGAAAAGTTTCCCATTTCTGATGTTTCCAGAATTTTGACTAATTTAGAAGCAGAAAATTTTCAACAATTAAATGCTATAACGGTTCCAGAAGGATGGCAGATCGCTGATAATGGTGCATTAACTGCTCCTGCTAATAAAAAAGTTATCTTAAAATCTTTACAGCCAACAGATTTACCACCCAAAGTTCAAATACCAAAAGCTACGCCAGATTTGCAAGCTGGTTTTGGAGTTGGCGGAGCTGGAACTCCGGTTATTGATGGTATTAAAACTTCTTTATCTTATTTAGGTGATTTAACTCCTAAACAGCATAAAAGTGGAGTTGTAACTGTTAAAACTTCTGATTTTAATTTGGCTTTTGTTCCAGATAATAATAATGTTACTCACTTAGATACAACTATTGAACAGCCAGTTTTATCTATTGGTGAAGGTGGTTTTTATCAGGTAACAACTCCAAATTCTTTGCAAGTTCAGTTTATTCCAGCTCCCAAAGACCCAATAGCTTTGTCGGCTTCGTTAAATGACAGTCAAGTTAAGCTGGGTGATAGTGGAGACGTGTTAATTGAATTATCGGAAGAATCTAGTTTGCGGCGTGATGATGACCATTATCATAATAGGTTTGTAATTATGTTTGATCCATTCATAGAACCTTCACCTGATTCATGGTGTGTAACAACTGATGATGGTATACCATTATGTGATTTTGGTAAAGCTCCAGAAAATAAGCATCCAGGTATTCATACTGATAATATTCGTAGGACCAGAGCTGGTTTAAATTTACCAACTGGCAAAATGATTTATGCTGATGGTAGTTCGCAAATTGTTTCACCAACTGTGTATTCACCAGAAACTTTTAAGCAGTTGGGTTATCAGATTGAAGGGGTGGAAAAAATAGTTTATAACAGTAACGGTACTTTTTATGTTTTGTATATGGGCGTAGAGTTTATTTTGGTTCCTAGTTTTGATGTGCAAGTACAAACAAAAGGTGAACCCAATATATCTGTTAAAGATGATGGTAAAGTTGCTTATTCGGTTACATTAAGTGGTCCAAATGAGCCATTGAGTGGTTCAAACCAACGCAGAGGTAGTAGAGATGTGTTGATATTTGATTTGTTTATTGAAGTTGCTCCTGAAAGTTGGTGTGTTGATGTTGGAGATGGTGATATATTTTGTGATTTTGATAATCTATAGCAAAGTTTGTAATGCTGTATATATTTGATTATTAAATTGTTATTTGGTGAAATATATAAACGATAGGCTAGTCCCAAACAAAGTAGTGATAGCTTCAAAAATACCTACTAGGTTTCAAAGGCTTAGTAGATTTAACACTACATATTGTAGGGCTACCCTTTTTTATTCTGTTTTACTTCTTTTACTTCCAAAAATTTCTTTAATTGTCGAATTTATTTTATGCACATTTCTAATAAGAACAAGGGAACCTTGTATCCACACATCCTACAAATTATCTATTTGTTCCATAGACAAACCAGTTACTTCTACAATAGTTTCTATGCCTACTTTAGCTTCCTTCATATTTTTCACTATAGTTTTTCAGATAAATAATTTCACAAAATTATACGTAGGAACAAGGCATGCCTTGTCTCTACAGTGGAAACTATTTACCTAAAAATTTATATTATTAAAACTCCTTTTTCCATTCCCTTCAGCCATTCCTTTTTCCCTAGCCTTTTGAGTTTGTTCTCGCATATACTCATCATCGGAATATTCATCTTTCATCCGAGCATATTCTTTAGGGCTGATTTTGCTTTTTTAATTAAAGAAAAAACTCTTGAATAATATCATTTTGATAATCATTTTCTTCAACTTGTTTATTCAAGTTATCATCTATAGTTTTAACCACTTCCTATTTTTTTTGATTCATCAATGAACTGTTTCGATAGGAATAATAACCATTTAATTCCTTCGGTCTTTCTCTTCTCGTCTATCATTATCTCTTCGGTCTAATGACGTTACATCATATTGATTAATAATTTTTTCTGCTATACATTCAATCACAATAATGGCAGTTAGATAATCTCTTGGGCCAAGTTCTTCCCACACATCATAAGTTATTTTATCAAGCTCATGTTGTGATAAAGTAACAATTTGTTGATTATCATCAATATACTTATATTTATCAAGCTCAGGTTTGATAGTATCAATAACTTTAAGTCTGTTGCTTAATACTAAATCATACTTATCAAATTTACCTTCTCCTGTTTTATCTGAGTAACATTTCCACAGACCGATTCTTAATCTTTGAGATAGAGATTTTCTTCTGTCTGACGAATCTTTCCTTCTATCTGAATCTCTCCTATCTTGTTTTTCACGTCTATCAGATGTTGGAAGTAATTCTTTACCCAAAAAATTTAATAAAGTTTGAAACCCTGTCAACATATTTTTATAAAATAAGATTCCTTGATGATTCTTTAAGCCATCAAAAATATCATCTGGATTAACATCCTCTATAAACAAAGGGATTATTCGCTTTTCATCTGTTATATTGGATTGGAATGTTGTAATTTCTTTGGTAATCCATTCTGATTGCACCGCATTATTTGAAGCAACTACAATTAGATGGTCTGAATTTATCAAACCGCTATGTATACTTTCTTTATAGTCATCTCCTATCAATATGTCATCGGAATCATACCACACATTGATGTAGTGATATTCTAGAATTTTAACTAATAAATCAACAAAATACTTGTCTAAAGATGAATGAGAAACAAAAACATTAGTCATCAGTTATAGCTCCATAGTGTTTTGATTATAATAATTTTAGATATAATAGTTTACCAAACTGTTTATTAAGAATCAAAAATCAATTAATTATCTCATCAATATTGACGATTTGCCAGCTTATATATTAGAATATTGTTCTTATATAAAATTAATAATTAAAAAATGTGTCTATTAATAGTAGGATTAGGAAATCCAGGTCTTCGTTATGTTAATACTCGTCATAATGCTGGTTTTTGGCTAGTAGAGCAAATTGCTGGTACAGAACAATTTCGTACCGAAACTAAATTTCATGGACAGGTATGTAGAGTTAAATTTCCATCCACAGATTGTTGGCTTCTTAAACCAAACACTTTTATGAATAACAGTGGACAGGCGGTTATTGCTTTGGCTAAATATTATAAAATTGCAGTCGAACAAATATTAATAGCTCATGATGAACTGGATTTTTCACCCGGAACTATTCGCCTCAAAAAATCTGGTGGTGATGGAAAACATAATGGTTTGAAAAGTATTATTTCTCATCTTGGTGACAACAATTTTTTACGATTGCGTATAGGTATTGGTCATCCCGGACGTGGTGGCAACGTAACTAATTATGTATTAAATAGCCCAACCAAAGATGAACAGATTGAAATTGCTGCGAAAATTGATGAAGTTTTACAACTCATGCCATTAATAGTTGAAGGAAAATTAGAACTGGCTATGCAACAATTACATAGTTAATCAATTCAAAATTATCTGAAATATTTAAGGAAAACATGAAAGAATTACAGGCTTTATTATTTGATGTTGATGGTACATTAGCCGAAACAGAAAGAGATGCACATCGAGTTGCATTTAATGAAACCTTTGCGGAATATAAATTAGACTGGAATTGGTCGATAAAATTATATGGAAAGTTATTAGCGGTAACTGGTGGCAAAGAACGGATGAAATTTTTTTTGGATAAATATCGTCCTGGTTATAAACAACTAAATGATGCACATGACTTTATTATCGAATTACATAAGAATAAAACTAAGCGTTATAACAATATGTTACGTGACAATCCACTTGTGTTACGGCCCGGAGTACGGCGTTTATTAGAGGAAGCTCGCAATGAAGGAGTTAGATTAGGAATTGCTACAACAACTACTCCAGAAAATGTGACGAGTTTACTTGAGCATAGTTTGGCACCAGATGCAGTATCTTGGTTTGAGGTAATCGCCGCTGGTAGTATGGCTAAAGCTAAAAAACCAGCTCCAGATATTTATAACTATGCTCTACAGCAAATGAATTTACAAGCTGATCAATGTATTGCAATTGAGGATTCTCAAAATGGGATTCGGTCGGCTCAAGCTGCTGGTATACCAACTTTAATAACGGTTAGTAATTATACTCGCAATGAGGATTTTAGTGGTGCAATGTTGGTACTTGATAATTTAGGTGAGCCGAATCAACCTTTAACAGTTTTGAAAGGTGATGTTGGTGATGCTACTTACGTTAATATAAATTTATTAAAGAATTGTTTAAATAGATGATTATGGATAATTTTATGTTGAAATTTGAGCTAAAAAATTCTGTAATATTTCCATAAAAAGTTCAGGATGTGACAAAAATGGAATATGAGCTGCTGGTTTAATAATGGTTTTATGCAACTCAGGCCAATATGTTTGACATTTTTCACCTACTTCAACTGGCACAATTTTGTCACGTTTTCCTAAACATAATAGAGCTGGACAGTTAATTTGTTGCAATAAAGAACGTAAATCAGTATGTTGCAATAACTGTAATCCAGATTGTAAAGCATCTGTTTGAGGTGGATTGGTTAGGAAAAAATTAAGGTTACGAAGCTGTTCACGGGCATTATCACAACCTCTAACTTGTAAGGTTAAAAAACGGCGTAAAGTTTCAACAGTATCAGTTTGTAATTGGTCAGCAAATTGTTGTAACAGCTCTGCCGTCATAGCACAAGGCCAATCTTTAGCTGTAACAAAACGAGGTGAAGTAGCAACCAATATTAACCCTCGTACTTGACATTGAATCGCAATGTTCATAGCCAATAATCCACCCAATGACCAACCTATCCAAATTGCATTATTCGGTAAGTTGGCTGCCAATTGTTCTGTCAAAATAGGAAGTGAATATTCACACATCGGGCTTTTACCATGCCCGGGTAAATCAACTTGATAAACTTGCCAATTTTTAGCTAAGTCTGCTGCAATCTCATTCCAAATATTGCCGTTAAATCCCCAACCATGTAGTAATATTAATGGTTTACCTTGACCTTGTTGTTTAATAAACATATTTTGCCGTTAAAATAATATCTTTTTTTGTGTTCAAAGTTTTCGACAAGTTTTTTTCAAGCTGACAAAAATATCTCAGCATTTTCACCCATCCTCACTACGAATGCTGTCTATATCAATTTTTCAGCAAAACAGTTATTATTTGCTCCGACACGTCAGGTCTCATTGAGAGAATCCGTACATTACAGCAGTTTCATCCCACCGACTCCCCACTGCCTTAAGTTTTAAGGGCAACCATAAAGGATTGCCCCTAGGTAACATGATTATTTGTAGTGGTAATCCCTTGTGGTTACCAAAAACAATTTCCTTAACTTAATGGCAGTGCATCGACTCCCCCATGAATTAACGCTGAGTTTATTCTCAAAATATCAAGAAACGCTGTGCTACGCTTAAATGTAGAAAATCTTAAGAGTTTTTTAATTAATCTAACGCTGCTATTACTGCATCACCCATTTCTTTAGTGCTAACAATAGATTTACCATCTTGTTGAATATCAGCAGTTCGTAAACCATTTTGTAAAACTTTGCTAACTGCATTCTCAATTTTATCTGCTAATTCAGACTGTTTCAAACTATAACGTAATAACATAGCCACTGATAAAATAGTTGCCAACGGATTAGCGATATTTTGACCAGCAATATCTGGAGCCGAGCCATGAATAGGTTCATACATGCCTTTACTATTGGCATCCAATGAAGCTGATGGCAACATGCCGATAGAACCAGTTAACTGCGAAGCTAAATCAGATAAAATATCCCCAAACATATTATTAGTAACCATCACATCAAATTGCTTTGGATACCTAACTAATTGCATAGCTGCATTGTCAACATACATATGAGTTAATTCTACTTCTGGATACTCTTTACTTACTTCAATAATAATTTCTCGCCATAATTCAGTAGCTTCCAATACATTAGCCTTATCAACTGAACATAAACGTTTCTGGCGTTGCATGGCACTTTCAAACCCAACTCTAGCAATCCGTTCTATCTCATGAGTATCATAGACTAAAGTGTTAAAACCCTGCTGTTCTCCATTATCTAAACTGCGAACTCCTCGTGGTTTACCAAAGTAAATTCCACCGGTCAATTCCCTGACAATAAGAATATCTAAGCCGGCTACCACCTCTGGTTTCAAAGTAGAAGCATCAGCCAATTCAGAGAATAAAATTGCTGGTCTTAAATTAGCAAATAAACCAAGCTCAGAGCGTAAACCTAACAGACCTTTTTCTGGTCGAATTGCTATTGGTAATGGCTCCCATTTAGGTCCGCCAACCGCTCCCAATAACACTGCATCAGCTTTTTTCACCAACTCTAAAGTTTCATCTGGTAATGGTTTTCCAGTCGCATCAGTTGCAGCACCACCGACCAAACCTTCTTCTAATTGTATATCTAGTCTATAAGACTGCTTCAAAGCATCTAATAATTTTACTGCTTCTGATATAATTTCTGGGCCAATGCCATCACCGGGTAATACTGCTATGATTTTACTCATTAAAGTTCCTGTTGCATGATTTCTAAAATATGATTTAATGCTTCCGCTTGAATTGTGTTACTGTTTATTTTTTCTTCTAGTTGCTTGGTTGTATATTGACCTTCAAAAGCTTCTAAAGCTGCCTTTCTCAACGCAGGTGAGTAAGCTTGAGCAATTATCTCAACAAGTTCATCTTTGGTCAAATAATAACCACCAGATTTTCTACGTTTATTGACATATTGAATTTCGTCAATTGAATTAGCAATGGAACAATCCCAAGACCGAGTAGTTCTTTGTTCTGTTTGTTGTTTTATTAGGTGGATCAATAGAATAATAACATAACTACGAATTTTATGGATTTTGTCTTCCCTACTCATTTCTTCCATTTCACCCAAATAGATCAGGGCATCATTGTAGCGTTGCTGTTCTATTGCGGTACGTAGTTTTAGTAACTCTTCCATATAATTCACTTTCTATTGAAACAACCAAGAAGTAATCTGTTTTTGCTTATTTTCATAAGCTTTGATTTCATCGGCATGTTGTAAAGTCAAACCAATATCATCCAATCCATTCAATAAACAGTGTTTTCTAAAATTATCTACATCAAACGAAAATTTGCCATCAGTTGGAGTGGTTATCGTTTGAGTTGATAAGTCTATTGTTAGCTTGTAATTTGGGGTGACTACTTTGAATAGAGAGTCAACTTCTTGTTTATCCAACACGATTGGCAATATACCATTTTTAAAACAATTGTTATAAAAAATGTCGGCAAAACCAGAAGCTATTATAGCCCGAAAACCATAGTCAAGTAAGGCCCAAGGAGCATGTTCTCGACTTGAACCACAACCAAAATTATGGCGAGTTAATAAAATTTCTCCACCTTGATAATCGGCTTGATTAAGTACAAACTCTTTATTTAAAGGTCGATTGGTGCAATCTTGACCCGGTTCACCATGATCCAAATATCGCCATTCGTCAAATAAGTTTGGCCCAAATCCAGTTCTGTGAATAGATTTTAAAAATTGTTTAGGAATGATGGCATCGGTGTCTATATTAGAACGGTCTAATGGTACAACTAATCCGGTTAAAGTGGTAAATTTTTGCATGTTTTTTTAAGTATAATTTTTAATCAAAATAATGGTTCATGGTCAACGTTTTATATATTATAACATATTTTTTACTTGCTTTATTTTTAAGAATAAAAAGTTTAAACCAAGTTTTTCAAGCACCTAAAAATTTCATTTACGAATATTGTTCACCAAATCTGGAAAAAACTATGACATTAGACATCTTTTCTAAATAAGTATATATGCTTATTAACTGAGCTTGCCGCAGAAAGCTTTTATATTCCACTGATTTCATCGGTGGTTATTCATTTCAATCTTTTCAGGATAGTTAAAACAACCTCAACGGGGTTCACATTTGAATAGCCATAGGTGAAACCTATGGAACAAATTAATTAAATGCTCTCTGCATCAACCACTTATCGTTATACATTAAGTCCCAAGCAACAAATGTAGGGTGGATAGAAGCAGAGCGGAAATCCACCGAAACATCACAAAACCAATAACCATCAGATTATTAACTATCTTAAATATAGTTTTAAGGCTGTGGTGGATTTACACTTCGCTCCTATCCACCCTACATAATATATTTTCATTTCAAATACTTAAATAATTATGTATAACAACGATAAGGCATCAACCATCAGTTATTTAGGAGAGATGTCTATTTAAAATTCTATCTCAGCACCTAATAAAAATGTACGTCCTCTATTTGGTATGCCTTTAGTAAATAATAAATTTTTAGTTGAATTATAATATTCTTCATCTAATAAATTATTGATACGGCTAACTAAAGTCAAATTCTTATTTAAACGATAACGTATAGTATTATTCCATAACCAATAGTCATCATGCGTTATAATACTGTCCTTAATGTCTTGTTCAATATCACTGTGATAATAACCATTCAGGTTAAAATTCCAAAGACCATATTCATAATTGGCAATTAACGACAATGTTTGTTTGGCTACTCGACGAGGTTTTTCTTCGGTATCAAAAAAATATGTATATGTACCACGCAAATTTAAATTATTGATTTTAGCAGAAGCTTCTAATTCTAAACCAGTCGTATTAACACCATCAGTATTTTCAAAAAATCGTTTATTATCGGCTGTTATTACTGTATCTATTTTATTTTCAAATCTACTATGAAACAGAGTCAATGTTGTTTTGGCATAAGAATATTCCTGTAACCATGCAAATTCTGTAGTTTTAACAGTTTCCGGTTTAAGGTAAGGATTGCCTAAAAAATTTACTGTTGATGTTTGCCGAAAAGAAGGAGCTCGAAATGCTTGACCATACATTAATTTAAATTTAGTTTTAGGATTGGCAATATACACTAATGCTGCTCGTGGATTAGTTGTATTGCCAAAGTCTGAATAATAGTCATTACGAATGCCTATGGTTATTTCAAGTTCATTATTAAAACTATATTGATCTTGTAAATATATCCCAATAATATCACGTCCAATTTCAGTTATATAAATTTCTTCTATGCCAGTTAAGTTTTCTCGTGCCTTTCCTATATTTGGTTTACGCAATACTAAACCAGCTAACAATTTATGGTTTGCGTTAAAATTATAATGCTCATCTAAACCTAATTGCCATTCAGATTCCTCCAAATCCGATAATATCAAACTAGTATCTTGCAAGGCATTATAACGTAATTCTTCCATAGTTAAATAACTACCATACAGATTTAACTTATGTTTTTGTGTGTCCAGTAAGTTATACTTTGCGTTAATAAAATTTTGAGTAGATTCAAAACCATTAGTAATTTCACTATCTTTAATACTCTCCCTGTAAAGAAAACCTTGTAGCTGTCGCTTAGTATGACGAAAATTAACTTTAAGTTTATCGTTCCAAGTATAACTTAAATACACATCATTTCCATCTTTTGGGTCTTGAGTGTTAAAAGAATTGATTAATTCATTTTCAATATTTTCATAAAATTGACCTTCATCTTCAAAATGCCTAGCAAATATGGAAGCTTTCCAGTTATCACCTTGCTGCGACATGTTAATATAAAATTCTTCACTGTTTAAAGAACCTTTTCCAATAAAAGCATTATTAATATTTTTTGCAGTAATAATATTGACCACTCCAGTAAAAGCACTGGTACCATAAAGAGCAGAACCCGGCCCACGAATTATTTCAACTTGCTCAACATTTGCTAAAGTTATAAGATAATTAACAGTTAATGCTCCACCGCTTATATCATTACTTATACGTTGACCATCAATAAGAAATAGAATATTAAAAGAAGCTTGAGCTGTACTTTGCCCTCTACCTGTTGCCATATAACCGTGACTAAAAACAATTTCACGAGTAGCTTGAAAACCGGGTACAAAATTCATAAGTTCTTCAACTGAAGTGATACCCATTTCTAATAATTCTTTACGAGTAAAAACTGTCACAGAAGAAGGTGCATCTGATATTTTTTGGGATGTTTTAGAAGCAACAACAATTTCTACATTCATTAATTCGCCAAGACTTAGTTTAGATAAAAGTTTAGTGACTTCTTCTGCATTAACATTAAAAATAGAAAAATAAATTAAAAAAAGTAATTTGCGTAACATAATGATTAATTGCTTATAAATATTTTTAACATAACTCAACTATCAAGTTTTTTTTAATGGATTTTTTGTTCTTAATTCTGTAAGCTTAAGAAAGTTTTTTCAACTTTTTTATGTACTAAATTATAGAACAGCGTTGAATTAATTACCAACAAAGATTTAAGGGATGAGAAAAAATTTGATATTTGAGTATAACATTTTTTTAATAACAATATTTATTTAAATTTAATTTGCCTAATATTAAGGTAATAGAATTAAACTGGCAAGATTGAACAAAAAAATATTAATTTATAAATTACCTTTTACTAACTTTCTTTCAATATTAATCTAACCAATTAAAAACAAATGAAAAATACAACTGAAGATACGACCGAAGTACGAATAAGTAAAATGCAAAACTTACTTGATTCTGGTTTAAATGCTTATCCAGATAGGTATGAATGCACTCATACAATCGGGGAGCTTAAAGGGCTAGAAGAAGGAATTACTGCATCTATGGCTGGTCGGGTATTATCTGTTAGAAGATTTGGCAAGCTGATGTTTGTCACTATCGGCAATGCAATAAATCGTGGACAAATATCGTTAAAAAAGAATGAATTGGAGGAAGATGATTTCAATCTTTTTATGAACAGTGTTGACTTGGGAGATTTTGTTGGTGTATATGGTCAACGCTACACAACTAAAAAAGGTGAACCAACTCTAGGAGTTAAAAAATGGACCTTTCTCAGCAAATCCTTACGTCCATTGCCGGACAAATATCATGGTATTAAAGATTCTGAAGCACGACTTAAACAACGTTATTTATCAACTTGTACTGATAGTGAAGTTGCTGATATTTATATTAAACGAGCAAAATTAAAACAAGTTTTACGGTCGTTTTTGGAGAAGCATCATTTTATAGAAATAGATACACCAGCTATCCAAATTCAAAAATCTGGTGCTTTGGCTCGTTCTTTCAAAACTCATCACAATGCTCTTGATATAGATGCAGAATTACGAATTGCTCCAGAAACTTACTTAAAACGTGCTTTAGTTGGCGGATTTGAGCGAGTTTATGAAATAGCAACTTGTTTTCGTAATGAAGGTATGAGCTTGGCTCATTGGCCTGAATTCCATATGCTTGAATTTTATGCTGCTTATTGGAATTTTGAGGATTTGATTAATTTTACCGAAATAATGTTGAAACATGTTATTGATACTATAGTTGGTAATAATAAAATTATTTATCAAGAGCAAGAGATTGATTTTTCTGGTGATTGGCCACGTTTATCATTTCGTGAACTACTGATTGAAAAAGCTGACATTGATATCAATGCTTTTCCGACTATAGAGGGATTACGAGCGGAAATTATCAATCGTAACCTATTGGATGCTAAAACTATTGCTAATCTTGGCAGAGGTTCTTTAATTGATGAATTATATAAGAAAACCGCTCGTCCATCTATCATCAATCCAACTTTTTTAGTTGGTCATCCAATAGAGCTATCACCTTTGGCTAGGAATAATGATAATGATGCAAGTATTGTTGATAGATTTCAGTTGGTTGTCAATGGTTGGGAAGTGGTTAATGCGTATAGTGAGTTGGCTGACCCGATTGAGCAACGGAAACGGTTTGAAGTACAAGCTGCCGCAGTTCAAAGTGGGGATGAAAATGCTCTGGATATTGATGAAGATTTTTTGTTGGCTTTGGAGCATGGTATGCCGCCAGCAGCTGGTTGGGGAATGGGTATAGAAAGGATTCTTGCTTTATTAACAGATAGTTCAAATATTAAAGATACTATTATGTTTCCTATCCATCGTTAATTTATTGCTTATTTATGGTATTTCTGCAATATAGTGATAAATCTATTAATCCTCTAATATTTATATATTTTTTTGTTAACCAAGAATTATTTTGCCTTATTCGATTATTTCGTAAATTCGATGTACTCTTATGTTGTTTTGGAAAATCCGCTTCGCTCCATTCCCGAAATAACAGTAATCACAATGAGGCAGAATGTGGACAGCCATTAATTAAAAATGCTTTCTGCACTAGTTGTAAAAAATGATTGTCAGAATCAGGATTTGTAGGATTTAAGAATTGACAGGATGGAACAAAACTAGCTTGTGAATTTATCCTGAATATCCTATAATCATAATTAATCTTGATTCTAAACAACATAAAAGAAAACAAAATGAAATACTTAATAATAACATCTTTATTAATAACAACCTTATCCCTAAACGCCGAAGTCATCACCGATGGAACACTTGGTCAACAAATAGATTTACCCGGCCCTGATTTTCAAATAACATCAGATTTAGGTCAACAATACGGTGGCAACCTCTTCCACAGCTTCCAAGATTTCAATTTAAATAGTTCAGAATCAGCAACTTTTTCTGGACCAAATAATGTTCAGAATATTCTCAGTAGAGTAACCGGTGGCAATCCATCCAATATTGACGGTCAAATCCGCTCAACAATTCCCAATGCCGATTTCTATTTCCTTAATCCATACGGAATTATGTTTGGGCCAAATGCTCAATTGGATATACAAGGCTCTTTTCATACCAGCACTGCTGATTATCTGCGATTAGGAGAAAATGGACGATTTGATGCTAATAATCCAAGTAACAGTTTATTGACTGTTGCACCGGTGGAAGCATTTGGTTTCCTTGGTAGTTCAGCAGCTTCAATTTCAATGGAAGGTAGTCAGCTTGCAGTTCCAACTGGCAAAACTTTCTCTTTGAATGGTGGTGATTTAACTCTGAATAAAACTAAACTTTCTGCACCTTCTGGACAAATAAATCTTACTAGTATCAAAGGACAAGGTGAAATTATCCCAACGGATATAACAGCATTAAGTGGTGATATTAAAATTTCCAATAATTCATTGTTGGATATAAGTGGAGAAGGAAGTGGCAATTTATTTATTCGTGGTGGACAATTTGTAATAAATGGTAGCAATATCAAAGCTAATAGTTTAAATAAAGATGGTGGCAAGGTTTCTATCCAAGCCAATAATATCCATATTGATGGAGGATCACGTTTAATTGGCCAAACAAGGGGAGCTGGCAATGCTACTAAAATAAAATTACAAGCAACTGAATCGGTAAAATTTTCTGGAAAATCTAAAGCTGGTTTTTCGAGCCGAATTGATGCTAGAGCTTATGGTGCTGGAAAGGCCGGCTCAATAATTATCAATGCTGATAAAATTAACTTTGAAAACGGTAGTTTAATATTCTTAGGCAGTCGTGGTAAAGGTGATGCAACTCATATTGATTTACACGCTAACCAAATTGTTCTTGCAAATGGCAGTGCAATTTTAGCCGGTTCTTTTGGTCAAGGTAAAGCAGCTAATATCAATATATATGTTAAGGATTCTTTAAAACTTGGTGGGAAAAGTTCAACCGTTTTTTCTTCTCGAATTTATTCAAGTACAAGAGGTAATGGTAATGCTGGGCAAATTTATATTGAAGCAAAAGATATTTTTATTGATGATGGCGGACAAATAATAACCGGTTCAAGCGGTGTCGGTAATGCAGGCAATATCCATCTGCGTGTTAATGGAACAATTACTATGACTGGTTATGGTAATGGTGGCCAAACAAGTGCTATATCTGCTAATACCTTTACTTCTATTAAAGGTAATAAAGGTGGTTCTGCCGGTAAAATTCTTATTGAAGCAGACCGACTTATTGTAACAAAAGGTGGAATAATTACTGCTACAACAACTGCTGCTAAAGATAATTCAAGTGGGGCAGGAGGCCATATCACTATTAAAGTTAAAGACCAAGTTGAACTTAATGGAGTTAATCTTAATGGAGAAAATGAAGATGGTTTTGGGTCTGGAATTTACGCTGGTAGTAATGGAGTTGGTAATAATGCTGGTGATGGTGGGCATATTGATTTACAAGCTGGTAGCTTAATTATCAAAGATGGAGCCGTGATTAAAAACAGCACTAATAACAACGCTGATGGTGGCAATATAACTATTGTAGTCGATGATATAATAACCATTGCTGGAGATTCTTCACAAGCTATATTACAAGAACCAAAAGGTTCTCAAGTGGAGTACTTGAAAGATTTTTCACCGGCACATTATAACGAGTCCACCAGTGGAATTTTTGCCAGTTCAACCAGTGACAGTGAACAAGCTGGTAATAGTGGTGCTATTAGTTTGAATTCTAATCGGCTAGTTTTGCAAGAGAATGGTACAATTTCCACTTCCAGTGCTGGTGGTGGTAAAGCTGGCAATATAACTTTGCAAGTCGGGCAATTAAAGTTGGATAACAGTGCTAAAATTATTTCAGAAAGCCAAATGGCTAATTCCTATAGCTTCAATCAACTCGCAGAACGTGATAGCCGTATAACAATTCGTGGAGATATCATTGAAGTAGCTGATATTGGAACAGGAAAAATAGGTAGTTATTTTAATACTGGGACTGAACTTATCCGAACTCAATCTATTAACACCGTTATTGATATGGAGGATTTATATAATTTAAATCAACGATATAGCATTGAAGAAGGTGACGTTATAACAGTACAAAATAATGGCAACCGTTTTGTGTACGCATTCAATAGCTTTTATGGTTTAGGTGAATGGGTGCAAGTAGGAGATAAAATTGACATAACACTTGATAATATGAATGAAATCGGTGCTATCAATGGAAAATGGTTTGCGGCAAATAAAATTCCCTATCCTTCTGCAACCATGATTCAAGTTAAAGATGCTGGAAATGGTAAACCAGCTACTTTTATCTATTCATCCAATCTTCAAAATCCTGTTAATGAAGATTTTTTTGGGCGAGCTGTTCGCTTAAAACATTTTTCTATGGACGATGTTGCAGAACTGCAAACTTTGCAAAAACAAGTTAATGTTAAAAGAGGAGATATAGCAACTATAACAGATAAGTTTATTTATGATGGAAATCAATGGATAGCATTGAATGATACTCAAAAAGTAGCCAATATTGCTGAAATGGATGAATTAATTTTGATTAAAAGAGGGGATTTTGCTCAAGTTGCTGATACAACATTTATTTATTCTGAGCCAGATTGGATAACATTAAATAAACGCTATGAAGTTGCTGATTTAATTCAACGTGATCAGCTTTCCGTACAAGAAGGAGATTTGGTAAAAGTATTAAATACTGGAGGTAAACCAGAAAGCTTTTTCTACCAAAATCAAACATGGCATAAACGTATCCACGGTGGTGAAGCTGGAGCTATTCAGATAATTGCACAAGATATTATTGTTTCAGATGGTAGTTCTATTGCTACTGAAGCGGTGAGTTCAGGTGGTGGCAGTATAAAAATAAATACAGATAATTTTGTATTCCTGAATAATGGCAAGATAACAGCTAGTGTACAAGAAGGTGCTGGTGATGGTGGTAGTTTGAGCATTTCTAAACCATATTTTGTAGTTCTTAGTAATGGTCAAATCACTGCTCAAGCAATTGAAGGAAATGGTGGAAATATTGCTCTTACATCTAAACAGTTTATAACTTCTCCAAATAGCTTGGTAAGTGCTTCTTCTAAACTTGGTCTGGATGGAGAAGTTAATATTGAATCTCTTAATGTTGATATGGAAGGTTTTTTGGTTGTATTGCCAGATGAAACAGTGGAAGCAAGTAGTTTAATGAAGCAACCATGTAGTATGCGTGGTAGCAGTTTCACAGTTCAAAAAATTGCTGGTAGTCCTCAAACTCCTTACGATTATAATCCATCAACTTATTTGCCTGAAATTGATAACAAAGTTAAAACTGTTTCCAAAAAAACTGGTGAGAAATTAGCTTTCTCAACTTGTAAAAAATAATTATTTTTGAATCAATCATATTCTTATTCAATGCCTTAATTCGGCAATAGTTTCCAACAGAGAACGGATAAAAAAACAGTTTATTGACGTTTGAGGATTGATTTTTTTGTCAGAATCAGAATTTTCAGAATTATAGAATTAACAGAATAAAGGCAAATACAATTATTGGTTTACGGTTTTAATTCTGGAAATTTTATAATTCTGTGAATTCTGATTCTGACAATCAACCCCTAACAAAATAGATTATTCCTATCTTAAACATTTATTAAACCTATGAATCTCGAAAAAGTTATTTTTGGATTTTTTATTGTGATGGCCTTAACTCTTAATTTTGGATTTTTTATAGGCGATGTTGATAATCCAGAACATCATCATGTCTATGAATTAGCTGCTGCTATATTTGTTAATTTGGTAGCAACAATACTCAAATTTGGAGATAGATCACAAGTAGGAGCAGTATTATTTGCAACCAGTTTAGTCGCTGATTTACAATTAATTATCGCTGCATTGGTGTGGGGTATTAATACAGAAATGACTCCTTCAATCATGGCCAGTATTGTATCCCTTGCTGGAGGTGCTATGTTAGCAAACATCATCTCAGTTTTACTGTTAGTATTTGAAATAATGTTATTACGGCGTTAAAGTGAACACAGTTACTTTTTTAATTATGCGGCGGATGCGAACTCCGTTGTTAGTACTGTTGACCGTATATGCAATTGCAATTGTGGGAATGACCTTAATGCCGGGCAAAGATAACGAAGGCAATTTATGGTATATGGATTTCTTCCATGCTTCCTATTTTGTATCTTATATGGGCAGCACTATTGGCTTTGGTGAAATTCCTTACGAGTTTTCAAGATTGCAACGGATGTGGGTTATTATTTCAATGTATTTGACTGTTATTGCTTGGATTTATGCTATTGGAGCTTTATTAGCTTTATTGCAAGATGAAGCATTACGACACACTATTATTGAAAGACGTTTTGCTCGCATTGTGAACAATATTCACGAACCATTTTATTTAATCTGTGGTTATGGCGATACTGGTCAAGCCTTAGTTAGTGCATTAGAAGAAAAGCTGATGCGTTCTGTAGTTATTGAAATTCAACAAGAACGTATCAACGTTCTTACCATAGAAAATTACTCAGTTTATGTTCCAAAATTATGTGCTGATGTAAGCAAACCAATCCACTTGGTTGAAGGTGGTTTAAAAAATACTAATTGTGCTGGAGTTGTTGCTATCACTAATGATAATTTAGCCAATTTACATGTTGCAATAACTGCCAAACTTTTACGATCAGAAATAACAGTTATTGGCCGGGTTGATTCTCGTGAAGTAGCTGCTAATATGGATTCTTTTGGTACTGACTATATTATTAATCCATTTGATATTTTTGCCCGTAAATTACATACTGCTTTGCATACTCCAGATTTATTGTTGCTACACGAATGTTTGACTAATAGTTTAAATATTGAATCTTGTGAATCTATATCTCCGCCTCAACAAGGGTTATGGGTTTTATGTGGTTATGGAAGGTTTGGTAAAGCCGTCTATGAACAGTTTAAAAATGCCACAAATATACAGTTGATTGTGATAGAAGCTATGCCAAATAGAACTGGTTATCCAGCCAAAGGGGAGTTTGTAACTGGTCGTGGTACCGAAGCACATACGTTGCAACAAGCTCATATTGAACAGGCAGTTGGGATAGTGGCTGGAACTGATGATGATGTCAATAATCTGTCTATAGTTATGACTGCTAAGGAATTGAATCCAAAATTATTTGTGGTGATAAGACAAAACAAAACTGATAATCAAATAATATTCACAGCAGCCAAAGCCGATATAGTTATGCAGCCAAGTAAAATTATTGCGAGTCATATTCGAGTATTGCTAACAACTCCTTCATTAGTTGATTTTATGCGAATAATTAAACATAGTGGTAAACAGGTTGGGATGCGTGAACTGTTGCAACATATTAAGAAGGATATTTTGCATGACACTAAACCTGATATGTGGGAAATGACTGTCAATCCTGAACAAACTCCAACTATTGATAAAAAACTGTCTGCCAATCAAGAAATAACAATGGATTGTTTGTTACGCAACCCAAGAAATAGAAATGAGATGTTGGAGTGTTTGCCGTTGTTATTAATTCGTGGTGAACGAAAAATTTTGTTGCCAGATAGAAATCAATCTTTAGCAATTGATGACAAAATATTGTGGTGTGGCAAACATGGGGTTAATAAATGGATGGAATGGACTCTACAAGACCAGTTTATTTTAGACTATTTGATCTCTGATGTTATGTAGAGGATTTTTAAATAGCAAGAAAAGTAAGAATGGTCTGGAGACTCGTATTTACTCTCGTTCCCAACCAAGAGGTTCAATGCCATTAAGTTAAGGACTAGAAAATAATTTTTCTTTTACGTTTCAAACAATTAACTTGATGACGTGTAGAACGTTTTTTTCGAGGAACTTTTCGATTCTTTCTTATTAATACCGGATTCATTAAAAATAGTTTTTCCAAACGTCCAATCACTATATCTGATTTTTCACCTGAAAATAGGAGAGCCATAGCTTGACTTTTTATTGCATGAAAGGAAACAGCACAATTAACCTTTTGTTTGATTTTAAGTTGGTTTTTTATCAAGTTGTTCATCAATATCAGATGTTAAAATTGATTCAAGTCTAGTTAAATATATTGTGGAATATAAGTCTTGATAGACTGATTTCACTGTTTTCCCAGAAAAATTTTCCAAATTAAGACGAGTTTTCAAAATAGCATAAAATCCTTCATTCCCCACCGCAAATGATAAATTTCCAAAAAAAATCTTCGGTAGAAAACTCTGTTTCATCAACTAAATTGGTAACTAATACTTCATATTCACCTGTTTTTAATTTAACACGAACAAATCGTACCGTTATTTCTTCAAGTAAATCATTATCTTTTATTGTTTGAAGCGTAATCAGGTTGAGGTTTTTACAGTAACAATTTGACTATCATACGCTGCGAGACATGGAGAGGCGAAGCCGAAGTTGAGTAGTCCGTGACTAGGTGAGAGTTCTTAAATTTGAAGAAATGGTTAAGCGGAGCGGTATTTCTTGAAATTTTGAACAAGCTCACCGTTAAGTCATGGGGGAGTCGGTGGGACGGAGCTGCTTCAGTGCGGAGTCGCCCGATGAGACCGGACGTGTCGGGGCAATTATAACCTGTTTCGCTGAAAAATTGATTAGTCCACGGGACATGGACGTTCCGGGGACATCATGAAATTTCTGCGAAACTAATTTTGAATTACCAAATTTTAATCAATCAATTCAACTTTCCAATCATCACTAGATAATTCAGATAATTCTATTATGTCTTGACAAAATTTGTAAATACTTCTAGCATCAACATTAGTTTCAAGATAATAACCATTTGACAGTTGACGACTAGAACGAAAATTATCTTTTAAAGCAACGTAATGTGGGAATTTTTCTACAACTTGAATAAAAGTATTATTATCTATATCAATTATGACTTCCAACGTTTTTTGTACTACATCACGCCAAGAAGATACGGCATAAGAATCCCCCATTATTATAACTGCAAGCGGTTTTTTACCTTTCATATCAAGGTCAGTTAAATTTGAACTGGTTTGTAGTTCACCAAAATAAGGCCAAATTTCTAAAACTTTTTTGGCTAAATCAGTTGCCCTATTTCTAATAGCTTCTTCATCCCACTGATTCAAATCAGCAAAATAACGGTTTAACCGTAAGCTACCATTGCGTAAAATTTTTTGCTTTTCGGAAAAACTTTTCTGAGCTAATTTTGAATTAACTCCAGAAAGGGTTAAATTTCCTATAGTATTACACAGCGTTTTGTGAATACTTTTATAATCATCACCTAACATCTTCTTCCATTCAAGAGTTAATGTTTGTGGCATAATATGTTCGATAGTAATGTCACTATGATTAATATTAACTGGTTCTTTATTTTGAAAATTTTCCAATCTTCCGAGAATTAGTTTAGTAATTTTTTTACGACTTCCTGTTCTTACATATAATTGAGCTTTTTTAAAGTTATACATAAATTGAGAATTATCTGGATATTTTTGTTCGGACAGCTCTACTTTCAGTCCTTCTATAAAATTACCATACTGTGAGATTTTTCCATAAAGATAAGAAAAAACACGGTTTAAACCACGAGTTTGTTCTTGACAAATAAAACGTCTCACTAAAAAATTTTCCAATAAATCAAGTATTTCAATAAATTGAGCTTCTGAGATAAGTCGTGGTTTACTGTCATAATCAGCATAAATATTTAATAATAAAGGATAAATAACTGTTACTTCAATTTGATTTAATCTTGAAATACGCTCACTAATCTCTTGATTTTTTTCCTTATCTGGATAAAGCAACCTTTCATAGTAATTGGCAAATTTTGCCAGATTTTTTAATGATTTTATTACCTCGTTTGCAGTCTTTTTATCATCACTTTTTTTCAAAGTGAAATAGATATCTTTTTCTTTGACCATTGCACCTTCTTTCATCAGGTAATGGCGTATAAATTCATCCAGTTTTTTGTCTAGCTTTTGTTGAATAGGTTGCCAATAGTCATCATAATGTTCTTGTACTAATTTTTCCTCTTTCTCATCATGAATCCGCATAAAAAAATAGTTACGAATTAAATCTGCTTGAGAAAGTTCTTCTCCTTTAGCATTCAAACTCTCAAATATTTTATATGGATCATCATTTTTACCTAATTCTATGTGAACAACTTTTAGATTACGAGTTATTACTTGAGTTAAGATGTCAAGAGCAACTTCAGTTTTAGAAACCTTCTTCACGAAAAACATAAAGGCATCATTGATGCGATTGTTAATGATACATTCTTTACCACGTATTATTTGTTCAAAACATTCTCTATCTCCTTGTAATTTAGTAGGAATTAATTTAATACTCTTGCTACGATAGGTGTTAAATAAATAATCGTGCTTAATTTCATCAGCTAAATCTTTAGATGCAGCATTTGCTTCATTATTTATAGCAGCTAATATTATAAAAATAGTTGTTAAACGTTGTTGACCATCAATCAATAAAAACTTTTTGACTTTTTCATTATCTTTCAATGGCATTGTGACAAAAGACCCAAAAAAATGATTTTCTTTTTGTTCATGAACAGAAGCTAAATCTACAAGGTCATCCCATAGTACTTGCCAATGTTTCTTTTCTTCCCACACATAAGCACGTTGATACAATGGAATAAGATACTGTATTTTCCCTTGAATTATTTCTTCAATATCTTTTTCATCTGCTTTCATGTTTTCTCCCGATTATAATTTAGAGTTAGTTTTTCAGTATACATTATAATATATTGTGAGTACAGCAAAGACATTAACTCGGATATTATTAAAAATACTATGTCAACAAAACCTATATTGGCATAAAAAAAGCATAGTTTTAAACTAATACTTTCAATCAATCGTTAATACTATGAAAATTTTAGGAATTCTTGTTTTAGGCTTTATTTCTTTATTTTTTTCCTCTAACGACTCAATGCTAGTTCAAATTGAAAAGGCTGGAGAACTACGAGTTGCTATAAACGAAGGAATAACAACTTATTATAAACGACCAGATGGCCAACCAACTGGTATTGAATATGAACTAAGTAAATATTTTGCAAGAGAATTAGGAGTTAGATTAAAGATTATTAAAACTAATAGTAATGTTACTACTTTAAATCAAATTATTGATAATAAAGTTCATTTTGCTGCTGGTTTAACTGTAAAAAACCAACCTAAGGTCCGTTTTACTCCTCATTATCAAAATATTAATCAACAACTTGTATATCATGATGATAGAAAATCACCAAATTCTTTTAATGAATTAAACTATGAACATAAATTACATGTAACTGCTGAACATGCAGAGATTTTTAAATCTTTACAAACAAAATATCCCAAATTAGCTTGGCAAGAAATGTCTAATACCACTCCTTACGAGTTAGCCAAAAAAATTATTAATAAAGAAATAAAATATGCAGCATTTAATTCCAATGAACTTACACGAATTCGTTTAATTCATCCCGAATTAAAAACTAGTTTCAGCTTTCCTCAACAACAACATTTAGCTTGGGCATTTCCTCAATCTGATGACAATAGTTTATATTTTGCCGCTATTCAATTTCTGAATAAAATAAAACAAAATGGGGAATTACAACAATTAATTGAAAATTATTATGGCTATACTAACAATACTAAAAATTTTAGTCCTCTTGGTATCAAAAAATTTTTACGGCATATTGATAAACGTTTACCTTTATATCAAGAACAGTTTCAGTTTATAGCTGATCAATATAATTTAGATTGGCGTTTGTTGGCTGCAATTAGTTATCAAGAATCAAAATGGGACCCTAAAGCAGTTTCTTATACTGGAGTTAAAGGGTTAATGATGTTGACAAAGCTAACTGCCGAAGAAATGGGAATTGAAGATCGAACTAATCCATTTGAAAGTATTCAAGGTGGGACTAAATATTTCGTTACTTTAAAACGGCGTATTTCTGAGCAAATATCAGAAACAGACCGTATTTGGTTGGCATTGGCTGCTTATAATGTTGGTATAGGTCATATATCAGATGTTCGTAAAATAACCGCTTCACATGGTGACGACCCTAATCGTTGGCGTGATGTAAAAAAACATTTACCCAAGTTAACTCAACCACGTTGGTATAAAAAAACTAGATATGGATATGCACGAGGACATGAGCCGGTAGAATTTGTTGAAAATATACGTATGTTTTATGATATTCTAGTAATGAATATTGTTTGAAATTAGTGTATCATAGTTGTATTTTTACTCACAATTCTTAACAGAGAGGTAATAAATGGGTTTATTTGACATGTTCACCGGCGATAGCGAGGAAATAACACCTCATTTTGCTTTTGCAACTTCATTGATTTATATGATAGGTGCTGACGGTAAAGTAGAAAATGAAGAAGTTGGGCAATTATTAGCTGTTTTAGGTGGTGAAGAAAGTGGTGGAACAATTGGAGTTGGTGCTAATAACCGCAAACTTTTAGACCGAGCTTCTCGCTATCAACAAAAAAATGCAGTAGATAAATTCTTAACTGAAGTAACTCCGCTGCTTACTGATGCTCAAAAAATATGTATTTTAACTAATATGCTTGATTCATCTTTATCAGACGGCGATGCTGCACCTGAAGAGCAAGCTTTATTTAGCAAATTTTTACAAGCCTTTGATGTTTCAGAAGAACGTTTTCAACCTTTCTTTGATGTTGTTGCCTTAAAAAATGATCGGTCTGTATTTACCAATGCTAATCACCCAAGCAATCAGCCCGGCCATACTGTACAGCTTAAATTATAATATTTACTTCCAAACATCCTCATTGAGTAGCAAAGTGGTGACCAATATTTTATTGTGTCACCCATCATAATACTCTGTATCATTCATTATTATGTAGATAAACAAAAGTATATTAACATTTTTGAAAATTTTTTCTTAGCTGCCACTTATCAAAGTAAAAAATAAATGTTAAAAAACTTATGTGTACCTACTTATTTATAAAAAGTAATGCAGAGTGTCACTGGAATACATTTCCAACAAAATTGTTGGGAACGAGAGATTAAAATCAAGTATAGTTAAAAAACTTGATAGTTGAATTTAAGGTAGTCCTATAGAAAGTAGTGATAGCTTCAAAAAACCTACTAGGTTTCAAAAACCTAGTAGGTTTAACACTACATATTACAGGACTACCGAATTTAATAAATAATCTTTCTTTATAATTTATCAGGTAATTTTATGAAGGCTTTATCAATTAGTTGTGAATTTTTTCCACCTCGTAATGAAAAAGGGATGTTGACCCTTAATTCAGTTAGACAAAAATTGCAAGTATTACAACCAGAATATTATTCAGTTACTTTTGGAGCTGGAGGCTCAACTCAAGAAAAAACCTTTGAAACTGTTGTACAAATTCAAAATGAATCTAAAACTGATGCTGCACCACATTTATCCTGTATTGGTAGCACGCATGATAATGTCCTTAAATTATTAGAAGATTATCAAAAACATGGAGTACGTAGAATTGTAGCATTGCGTGGTGATCAACCTTCAGGTTGGGCTGGTCCTATCGGTGAATTTAGCTATGCGAATGAACTGGTTGAATTTATTCGAGCCAAAACTGGTTCTCATTTCCATATTGAAGTTGCGGCCTATCCAGAATTTCATCCAGAATCTCGCAATGCTAAAGAAGATATTAAGTATTTTAAACAAAAAGTAGAGGCTGGGGCCAATAGTGCTATTACCCAATATTTTTATAATGCTGATGCTTATTTTCGACTGTTAGATAGCTGTGCTGCTCAAGGAATTGAAATTCCAATTATACCTGGCATAATGCCAATCAGTAATTATGAGCAATTAATAAGATTTTCAAATACTTGTGGTGCAGAAGTTCCACGTTGGTTACAATGGCGATTACGAGATTTTGAAGATGATATAGATGGTTTACAAGCATTTGGAATTGATGTCATGACTGATTTATGTGGCCGCTTATTAGCCGGTGGTGCTCCCGGCCTACATTTTTATACTCTTAATCAATCAAAATTAACTTTAACAATAACTAAACGTTTGGGTTTATATTAAATATGGCTAATTTACCAAGTTTATTACTAGTTGATGATGATCCGTTAATCAGCGAATCTTTAGCATTTGTATTAAAAGATAGTTTTAATGTACATATAGTGGCTACTAGGGAAGAAGTTAAACGTTTATTATACACAATGCCAGTACCACCTGATTTAGCTTTAGTTGATTTAGGTTTGCCGCCTAACCCACATTCTCCAGAAGAAGGTTTTGCTTTAGTTGCAGAGTTAATTACTTTTAATCCATCAATTAAAATTCTTATTTTATCTGGTCAAGATGCAATAGAAAATGTACGTCATGCCTTAACTTTAGGTGCAGTTGATTTTATTCCTAAACCATGTGATATGGAATTGTTGAAAGCCCGTTTAAAACATCAGAAAATGATTTTAGAAGCGGAGCAGAAATTAAAAGAAGAACCAGAGCAAAAAGATTGTGGTTTGATTGGGCAAAGTACCGCAATGGAAACTTTACGTACTCAAATAAAACAATTTGCAAATTCACCATTTTCAGTTCTAGTATTAGGAGAATCAGGCACCGGTAAAGAATTAATCGCTCAATGTTTACATAAACAAAGTCAACGTTCTGAGGCGCCCTGTTTAATTGTCAACTGTGCTGCTTTTACAACTGAATTATTAGAAGCTCAATTATTTGGTCATGCTAAAGGAGCTTTCACTGGAGCCAATACAGCTCGTTCTGGTTTTTTTGAAGAGGCTAATCAGGGCAGTTTAATATTAGATGAAATAGGTGAAATGCCGTTAGCTTTACAATCTAAGCTATTACGGGTGTTAGAAAATGGAGAATATTATCGCTTAGGTGAAACCAAAGTACGTAAATCTGAAGCACGTATTATTGCAGCTAGTAACCGAGATTTACGTGAAGAAGTTATGAAAGGGGACTTTCGAGGGGATTTATATCATCGTTTGAGTGTATTAGCAATTAAAGTTCCGTCTTTAAATGAACGTAATGATGATAAGTTATTATTATTAGAACATTTTAAAAAATGCTATTCAGAAATGGGAACTTTATTTCAACTAGATAAAGATGCTAAACAGAGTTGGAAAACTTACACTTTTCCGGGTAATGTTCGAGAATTGCGTAATATAGTTATTAGACTTGGAGCAAAACATCCTAATCAATTGATTGAAAAAGAAACTTTGTTGGAAGAACTGGAGACTAATTTTACTGCTAATCAGCTTGAGGATATTGATTATGAGCAGGCTATCTCTCGGCAATTAAATAAAAGTGATTTTTCTCTTGATACGGTATTGCTTGATTGGGAACATCGTTATATAAATGCTGCTTTAAAAATAAGCGATGGTAATTTAAGTCAGGCAGCTAGAATTCTTGGAATAAATCGCACTACTTTGTATAGTAAAATGCAACGTTTAAGCAAGATGGATAACTAAAATTTTGATTACTCTTTTAATGATTTAATAATATTCTTACGCAATTGTTCTAATTCAAGTAAATTTTTACCTACATTTCCCCAATTAATAGTTTGTGGTGTAGTTTTAGTAACTTTTTGAGTTGTTGTTATTTTTCGTATCACCGGTTTAGTATTAGTTGGGGTTATTGTTCGTAAAATTTCCATATGTTCTTGTTCTAAATCTAATAAACTTTTGTTAAATTCAGACCAATATACATCCGGTGGCGGAGGTTTTTTAACTGGCTTTGGAATTTTGATAATAGTTTCTTTAGGATTAACCTTAATAGCTGATTCGGAATCATTATTTATAGGTTCAGGACTACGATTTATTACCCACGATAAAATTAAACTGCTAATTAAAATACTTATAAATATGATGCCGGCTATCATCTTTTTATTCATAATGTCCTTTAATAGACCTGGCAGGTTTTTAAAACCTGCCAGGTCTGCTTAAAAACTACTGATTTGGAATATGAGATGGTTTGTGTTTCATCATCGCCTTTTGTTGTTCTTCTAATATTTTAGCTTCAGTTAAAACTTTATAATTGTTAGGTAGTTTGAACATATCCGGTTTAATATCAGCATCAACTTTTACGCTAGTTATCTCATGTTTTATTTTATCATCACTAACCATACTCTTCATCAAAACTCCTAACTTTCTGGTCTTAGCATTTAAATCATGAACAGCTTGTTGACAAGGGTGGACTGGTACACCTCGAATTTTACGAGAATTAAATACTTTATTGGTTAGATTAACAAAATCTTTCACATGAGCAACATTGGCAAAATCTTTAGAAAAGTAACTGTCGAAACATTTTTTCCCAAGAGCATTAATTTGATAATTAACTGTTGAATAACCAACTATTTCAGGACCATTGCCAATTTTTACTAATTCAGCTTTAATTGGCTGTTGGTTAAAATTGCGGCGAGCTTCTGGAGGAAGTTGGATTGGAATTCCAGTAATGTTGCCACTTATAATAAGCTTATCTTTGGTGTTAACCATGTATATTTTTTTTGCATCTAAATCAACTAATGTATAGTGATAAGAATTACTTTCCATACGAACATGTTTACCATCTAAGAAAATTTTTTGTTCCTGCCCCATCTCATTACTCTTAATAATTGTTGCGGCCCAACTAAAATTACAAATGCTGATTATAATTAAAAAAAAGATATATTTCATATTTTAAATTATTGAAAAAGTATATCATTAAAGGTAGGTATGAAACATTTATAATACAACATTATTAATAAAAATAATTGCTGATTATAACGGATTCCGTTGATTTGCAGAATTGCTATTCATAGAAGCGGAAATAAGTTAATTAACTAACCAATTATCATCATAAATTTTATTGTTTATGACGTTGAGCAGGAGAAATCCATCATAATTTTTAACAATTGATGGGTTGTTGGATTTGATTCAGTTATTTTTTCAACACTAGGTTATGAACACCTGTCAATGGTACAAAAGGTGTTCACTATTAAGCCCTTTGCTGGCAAATATCCACGGAATAAGAAAACTATAAAAATTATTTAGATGGTTCAAAAAATTCTATAATTACAGTTCCTTCCTTAATAGAAGGACGATAAAACATTTTAACAGTTTGAGTATATGGATAAATAACTCGTGCTACTGTTTGAACTCGCAATTTAGATATCTGTGGTGCTGGTATATTATCTGCTGACTTAGCTGCTCCAGAAAATATCAAAACTGAATGATCTGCACCTATATTCAACTCATTTAACATGTTACTCAGTTTAGAATTTTCTTTAGACTCAAATTTTGTACTGATTGATTGAAATTGTAAATGTAAACGTCCTATTGGTTGGCCTTTATGGTCAGAAGGCGTAACATATTTTGAAGGACGAATTGGACGTTGGGTAATAACCCGTTTAGCAATTGGTTTAAAATAAGATTTTGCCTGTACACTAGTAATCAAAACCTTTTTGGATTCTGGCTTGTCCAACTCCAGTTGATTAACACACCAGGTAAACAAAGCAGTGTTAAAAAGCAACAAAGCAAATAAAAAAACAGTATTAAGAAAAGTTTTAAACATATTAATATAATATAGTTCAATATAAATTAATGTTCAGCAAAAGATATACCATAATGTATGGAGATTATAACATATCACGGCGATTAACTTTTATGTAATTTAACAAACCATTGGTAGAAGAATCATGAGTATTATTATTTTCTGTCTGTAACTCTGATAATAAAGTATTTGCTACATTTTTACCTAGTTCAACTCCCCACTGATCAAAAGGATTAATATCCCAGCAAACACTTTGCACAAAAACCTTATGTTCATATAATGCTATTAATGTGCCTAAAACTTGTGGAGTTAGTTTTTTATAAACTATAGTGTTACTTGGTTGATTACCCGGAAATACTCTATGTGGTAATTGTTGTGTTAAATCACTACCTTGTATTCCCATATCTATTAAACTTTGCTTAGTTTTTTCTAAATTACGTCCCATCATTAAAACGTGACTTTGTGCTAAAGCGTTAGATAATACAGCATTTTGATGTTCTGCTGATGATAAATTATCATTGTTTTCTTTATTACTTTCAATGGCTACAATAAAATCAGTTGGAATAATATGAGTACCTTGATGTAGAAGCTGATAAAAAGCATGTTGACCATTATTTCCCGGAGCCCCCCAAACTACTGGGCAAGTCGCATAATCAACTGAATTTCCATCCCTAGTCACATGTTTACCAAGACTTTCCATAACTAACTGTTGTAAATATGCCGGAAATAATTTTAAAGTATAATCATAAGGTAATACTGCTTGACTAGTAGTGCCAAAAAAACTACTATACCACACATCGATCAGGCCCATCAATACCGGCATATTTTCTAATAAGGGAGCAGTAGCAAAATGTTGATCTAACTTATGAGCTCCGGTTAATAGTTCTTCAAACTGATCCATGCCTATCATTACGATGATTGGTAAACCAATTGCTGACCATAATGAATAACGACCACCAACCCAATCCCAAAATCCAAACATATTAGCCGGGTCAATTCCAAATTCAACAACTTTTTGAGTAGCTGTACTGACTGCAACAAAATGTTTGGCTACTGCCGCATCATCACCTAATTTATCAATTAACCAATTTCTTGCTGTTTGTGCATTAAGTAAAGTTTCTTGAGTAGTGAAAGTTTTTGAAGCAACAATAAATAATGTAGTTTCTGGATTAATTTTTTGAAGAATGTCATCTAAATGACTATTGTCTACATTAGAAACAAAATGACTTTGTAAACTAGGGTGTTGATAAACTCGTAAAGCTCTATTTACCATAGCTGGTCCTAGGTCAGAACCACCTATTCCAATGTTTACTATAGTGTTAATAGGTTTACCTGTATAACCAAGCCATTTGCCATCACGTACTATATTGCTGAAATCACGCATTTTTGCCAATACTTTATTAACATCTGGCATAATATCTTTATTATTCACAGAAATTTTAGTATTGGAGCGGTTACGTAATGCTATATGTAAAGCAGCCCGATGTTCGGTGTTATTAACTAATTCTCCATTAAATAATTTTTTAATCCAATCTTCTAATTTAACCTTTATTGCTAACTGTTCTAATAAATGTAAAGTATCTTTGGTCAAACGATTTTTAGAATAATCTAATAATAAATTACAAGCCTCAATTGAAAAATTTTCATAACGATGCTCATCTAACGCAAATAAATCTTGCATTTGTACTGGTGCTAAATATTTTTGATGATTTTTAAGAGTAGCCCAAATATGAGAATGGCTAATTAAATTATTCATGATAGTTTATAAATTTAAATTTGATTTCAGTTCGTAATAATACTTGATTAAAAGAGTAAAATCAAACTAGAAAGTTGTTAATATAAAAATCTTTTCAAGAACATTTACCTAACAGCCTGACAAAAGTATAAAAAAGAGCATAGGATTTATGCCTTGATAAACTCTTAAAAATATTATCTACAATAAATTCAATAATTTAAAATAAATTATAGAGGAGTTTTACTGTAAACTTGAGAATCAAGATAATTTATACTGAGCATAAAATTTTGAATAAAAATAGAAATAACTTCATCAAACAAATTTCTTCACAAACTATAATAATTATCAATAAAATCAGTTATACGTAAATATATGATTACGTATAGCTGTTTGTGAACGAACCTGAAAATGTTTAATATGGCAAACTTGTGTAATTTCTCATTACTTGCAGGTAAAACCAAAATATAAAATATAAATATTGATTTATTTCAATGTATTAACATTTCTGTAAAATTGATTTACCTGCAACTAATGAGAAGTTACCAAATGCAAACGTTTCCACGAATTATTTGAACTAATTCAGACCAAAAAATTAACAGAAGCACAAAATTTAATAAATGAATTACAAACCGAAATTGGTATGGATTCCGAATTAATAAAAGCAAAAGTTCTGCTCAAACGAATGGAAATTATTGGCAAATGAAATATATAAACAAGGGTAAAGAACCTATAGAATTTGCTGAATGGAAAGGACTTGCTAATGAAAATTGGCAACCTTCATATGATGATTTACAAAATCCAGAAAAAACTATTGTTAGAACAGCTTTAATGGAGGAACAAGGTTATATATGCTGTTATTGCTGACAGCCTGACAAAAGTATAAAAAAAGAGCATAATAGGTTTAATTAACAACCTAAAACAGACATAAATAAAAAATGAAAATCCTTGACCCATTATTAACAACTTTATCAAATTTTCTATCTTCAA
>JAUCGL010000320.1 GCA_030378105.1 Candidatus Halobeggiatoa sp. HSG11
TGCTCTATCAAAAATGCTGCCTTAGTGGATATTTCTTCCTTACCAGAGTCTACAGAAAGCTATTCTTTCCCAGAAAGCTTAGTTACCTTTGAATTGGAAGCAACAGAAACAGCTCACCTTGATGTATATTATAAATATATAACTAACTTAGATAATTTTGTATATCGTAAATATGGACCAACTATTCCCGGCGATAATGATACTGATAGTTGGTATAATTTTTCCAATGCAACTTTTGAACTAGCTGATATAAATAATTTAACAGGTATAGTTAAAGTTAGTTTAACTCTGAATGATGGTCAAATTGGGGATGATACTGGAATTGATGGAATTATTATTGATGATGGTGGGATTGCTACTCCAGAACCCACTTTAGAAGATACTACTACTAAGCCGCCAGAAGTAACGACTACAACTGGTTTACCAGATAATTGTAGTGTTCGGGATGACAGCAATATTATAAGTACTATTTGTAATGTAGAACAACAGGTTTTTCCAGAAAAAGTAGAGATAATAAGTGATATTTCTAGTATTTCCAATGCTATATTTGAAGATGATGTCATCAATGCTGGTATGATTGCCAATTCTATCGTAGGTGAAGAAGCTACTCTTTCAGGTGGTTTTTTAAGTGGCAATATTAATAATGAAGGTATCATAAAAGACATTAAATTTGTTGGAAATGAATTGAGTGGTGGTACATTATCAGGTCATGTAATCAATGAAAGTCAAGTTGGTGGTGTTATTACAGATGTTGAATTAGCAGCAGGTACAGTTTTGAAAGGTGGTAAGATTGGCGGAACTATTATTGGTGAGCCAAATGTTCCTCCAGTAATAACTGCTGCGGAAATACTTCCGGGTGCAATTTTATCCAATGTTCACCTCAGCCCAACAGTAACAATATCCGATGATGTAATCTTAAAGGAAGGTGTCACTATAGCAACTGAACCATATCAACCAGAAGATTTTGGTTTAAATGCTGAAGATATTGCTAATTTAACTCCAGAATTACTTTCTGAATTAGAACCAGAAGCTTTAGCCACTTTTACTGCTGAAGATGTGGCACTTATTCCACCAGAAGCTCTGTCTGAATTACAAGCTGTACAAATAGCTACGATGAAAGGTCTGGAAGGTCTAACTATAGAGCAGTTCGCAGAAATTCCA
>JAUCGL010000321.1 GCA_030378105.1 Candidatus Halobeggiatoa sp. HSG11
ACAGATTGGAGGTGCAGAACGTATAAAAAATGAGTTAAAATCGGTACTTGCAAATGCTTAAGTTCATAAACCTTTGTTTGGTGGCTATCAGAGAGCTAATTAAATAATTTGGGGAAACCTTTAAGTACATCCATGATAAAGCTGATAACTTGTAACCACCTTGCACCTATCTGTTCAAATCTCGTCCAACATATTTGATTCGATAACAAAATTCCCATTAAACAAAATTTTAACCACATGCTTTGAGCCGTTAAGATAGTTTGTATTTTGGATTAATTTCTTGCATACTTTGGTTTAAGTTTTCAATAAATTCACTTATAAATGGTAGTATTGAGTTAAAAATCATCTGCTTTATCCCCATATTAGTATCCTTTTCCTAAGTATAGATAATACTTGAGATTTTGTTAAAAACTTGATAGTCGAGTTAATAGCAATCTTATTAAGGCAAGTCGTGCCTGTTGTCCACCTGAAAGTAAATTTGCTTTGCGTTCTTGAGCTATGTCATTAACCAACAGAGTTTAATTCTTGTTGTAGTTCATCAAAACTTGGTGGTAATTTGCCTCGTTTACATAAACGTTCTTTTTGAATATTAAAAGTATGGAAAGGATAAAGTAAATTATCAGCAACAGTTCTATCTAAAATAACTGGTTTTTGAGGTAATAAAGCGATTTCTGCTCGCCAATAATCTATTTTTATTTCGGTATATGTTTTACCTTCAAAATGTAATGTTCCGGTCGTTAAAGGGTGTAAACGTGCCAATGTCCATAGTAGAGTACTTTTACCAACTCCTGATACACCAGCAAGATAATAAAGTTTACCTGCCTCAATAGTAAATGTACAATTTGGATTACCATTAAGAATAATTTTTGTGTTTTTGCCTTTACCTTGTTGAATTCGTAAAGATGAAACAGTAAGTATATGTTTGTTTATTATGTACATATTAAAAACATTCAAGCAAGGTTGCTATTTTATTTTCTGGATAAAAAATATATAATAATAAAATAACTTTGTACAAGAGTTATATTTCAATTATTATAGGACTTACGCATTGACAAACCCTAAAAAACATTATCTATAATAAATTCAATTATTTAAAATAAATCATAGAGGGATTTTTCTGTGTATTTGAGAATCAAGGTGTTTAATACTAGACATAAA
>JAUCGL010000322.1 GCA_030378105.1 Candidatus Halobeggiatoa sp. HSG11
AGGTTATAATAATGAGTGAATCTGTGTTACAAATTTCTGGTAGCGTAATTGACTATGATTCAACAAGCTGTTGAAAAAAATCATCTTTCAGTTAATCAATTTCTATTAACTGCTGCGAAAAATAGTTTGGCAACTGTCCAATTCGAGCAAACACTTGAAAATTCAAATTATTTCGCAACTACCTGTTTAGCTCCTGAAGAGTTTATGGAAGATACAAATAAATATTGAAATATATTCTGTTTTGTAGGGGCAGACCTGTGTGTCTGCCCTTAACGCAAATGACAGTGACAGCTGATTTATCTACCAATACCTTGTTTTAATTTACAACCAGTACCATAAGAAGCTAATTTTGGAATAGAACCTTTATTTGTAAGAGTCAGTGGTTCAAGTTTGGAGAAATATGGTTTACTTGGTAGTAAGTCCCCTGGTTCATTAGAAATACCTTCGCTTGGGATTAATGCAAAGCTGCTTAGGTTTTCGGCAATACGAGAACTACAAGGGTCTTGGATTTGGGCGGATGCATCTATCATGTCAGTTGATAAGCTGAACAGTTGTCCGCTGATGTCGATATCTAGTGAAGTAATTTCAATTTCGCTATCAATGCCTAACTTTGAGGAAGCATCAATGGGATTGGCAATTTCATCTCCGAAGCGATAAATACTATTGGTATTAATGTTCATATTGCCACCACCGCCTTCATTAGCTTGAGCAAGAATTTTGCCGTTTTTAAGGACTATGAATTTTGGATTGAGGGTTAAATCGCTACCATCACCGACTCCTCCTTTGACACTACTGGATATTCACTATTAACAATGTGTAATAATCCGTCATCTTTTATGGTGATTCCGCCACCACCGGCACTTTCAGCTTGGGTAGTGTTGGCTACCGTTATATAAATGAGTGCCTTTATTAGTGCTAATAATGATTGTGCCAGCATCTCCGCCTATAGCTTGTTGTTTCCAGCCATCTTTGGTATAGAAAAAATATTGATATTTACCTTGATAGGACTTACGCATTGACAAAAGTATTATAATATGAATCAGTCAATTAAAGCAAAAAAATTAAATGAGAGAAATAAGTCGTCCATCAACAGCAAACTGCACCTTATCCATGTATCTACCGTAATCT
>JAUCGL010000323.1 GCA_030378105.1 Candidatus Halobeggiatoa sp. HSG11
TACAGGTATATTGTTATTAATTGTTCTTGCCAATCCATCATTTAATCCTTTTTTATGTTATTTATTGTTTCATATTATATATATTTGGATTAATTTTAACAAAATTTTTAGCCCTTAATTCACATTAAAGAAAGCGATGTTAATTGAGTTAAATTTCCAATTTCTGGAGGGATAGAACCACTTAGTTTCGTGCCATATAAAAAAAGCTCTGTAATATGTCCAGCCTTACAAGTAACACCAATCCATAGACAAGGCTTATTTGTAATATTCCAACCATAATTAGAATCATGACCCCAATCATAATCCCAATTAGAACCGTCAGTACTATCATAAAAAGCAAGCAAAGCTTCACATTCAATCTGTGGAATCTCAGTAACCACAGAACAATTTAAATTATTTATGTTATTATTATTCAAACCAAACGATTTTAATTGAGTTAACTTCCCAATTTCAAGAGGGATAGAACCACTTAATTGATTATACCCTAAATTAAACCGTGTTAATTGAGTTAAATTACCAATTTCTGGAGGGATTGAACCACTTAATTGATTATACTCTAAATTAAACAGTGTTAATTGAGTTAAATTACCAATTTCTGGAGGGATTGAACCACTTAGATTATTATTAAATAAATAAAGCGAGGTTAATTGAGTTAAATTCCCAATTTCTGGAGGGATAGAACCACTTAGTTTCTTGCCATATAAAAAAAGCTCTGTAACATGTCCATCACTACAATCAACACCTATCCAATCACAAGGAGTATTAGTAATATTCCAACCATAATTATAACCCCAATTAGAACCGTCAGTACTGTCATAAAAAGTAAGCAATGCCTCACATTCAATTTGTGAAATTTCAGTAACCACAGAACAATCCGTATCCGCTTGCACATTAACAGCAAACAACATCACAATAACTAACCAATAATTTTTCATAATATTATCCTTAACGTGTTATTAAAATTTTTTACTACAAACCTGCCAACTTTAACTGACAGGTTTTCTTAAGAAATTACTCAACAACATCCATATCCAAACTATCTGGACTATATATCACAGTTCCATTTTTCAAACGATAACCAACATAAAGCT
>JAUCGL010000039.1 GCA_030378105.1 Candidatus Halobeggiatoa sp. HSG11
TTCATCAAATCATTCACAATTTTGTCCGCTGTCACTGGACAACCTGTATAGTTCCGGCAGTTGCTATGGGCATTATCACAGGAGCATTGGGTTTGGAAGATATTTTAAC
Organism: Candidatus Halobeggiatoa sp. HSG11; assembly: GCA_030378105.1. Classification (GTDB taxonomy): domain Bacteria; phylum Pseudomonadota; class Gammaproteobacteria; order Beggiatoales; family Beggiatoaceae; genus DRQV01. The sequence continues at coordinate 110 of JAUCGL010000039.1, forward strand.
CCAACGTTTCGCATAAAATTTATCCTAATAACTTTGGATAGCTCCGGCCTTTTATCTTGGGACTAACAGTTTAAGCCCACTGCCCACTTAACGCAAATGGCAGTGAACCTCTCACTGAAATAATGAAGCACATCAAATATTAATGGAAATTTCCTACTATTTTTTCAAATTATCCAAATATTTTTCCGCATCTAATGCAGCCATACAACCAGTTCCAGCCGAAGTAATTGCCTGTCGATAAATATGATCACATACATCTCCAGCAGCAAATACTCCTGGAATGCTAGTTGCTTGAGAATTGCCATCAGAACCAGTTTGAATTTTTAAATAACCATTATTCATTTCTAACTGCTCTTTGAATAAATCTGTATTTGGTTTATGTCCAATAGCAATAAATATACCATATAAATCAATATCTTTAGTAGAATTATCCTTGACATTTTTAATTCTCATTCCAGTAACACCACCATTATCACCCAACACTTCATCAAGCACACTATCCCAAGCAATAGTTACTTTACCTTCTTTTTCTTTTTCAAGTAATTGATTAGCTAAAATTTTTTCAGAACGTAATTCATCTCGTCTATGCACTAAAGTAACGTGGGAAGCTATATTGGATAAATATAAAGCTTCTTCTACTGCCGTATTACCACCACCTATGACAGCAACTTTTTGATCACGATAGAAAAAACCATCACAAGTAGCACAAGCTGAAATACCTTTACCTTTATAAGCTTCTTCGGAAGGTAAACCCAGATATTGAGCTGATGCACCAGTAGCAATAATCAGAGCATCACAAGTATATTTACCAGAATCACCAGTTAAACTAAAAGGTCGTTGGTTCAAGTCAACAGTATTTATATGATCAAAAATAATTTCAGTATTAAAACGTTCAGCATGTTGGCGCATCCGCTCCATCAAATCTGGGCCTAACACTCCTTTATGATCTCCGGGCCAATTATCAACTTCTGTGGTAGTCATTAATTGACCACCCTGTTCCATACCAGTTACCAACACTGGATTTAAATTAGCTCGAGCCGCATATACAGCAGCAGTGTAACCAGCTGGACCAGAACCAAGAATTAACAATCGACAATGTTTCGTTTCATTCATAAATAACCTCTATTATTTTAAGTTATAAAGCTTTAACATTTTTGGAGTCCAAATTTAAACTATTAAGTTTGTATAATTTTAATAATTATTGGCATCCTTCAAAAGCAGTTGACAGTTGTTTCGGGAATGGAACAAAGTGGATTTCCCGAAACGATTGCTAGATATGGATTTCGGGAAATATGTTTCACTTCATTCCCGAAATAACTGTTCATTACTTTTACGTTAATATGAAGGATGCCTAATTACTGAACAATTTTAGTTTTTTGTTCTTGTAAAATCACCTCTAATTGTTTGCATTCAGCTTCTAGCTGAGTCATTATTTTTTGAACATTATCAAGCTGGTTATTTTTACCTAACATCTCTAAATTTTTACATAAATCTACAATTTGTTTGGCCCCTAAAATTGCACTAGCTCCTTTAAACTTATGAGCAGCAGAATAAATAGTCTCACTGTCTTGTAAATCAATAGCCTGTTTGAGAGTCATTAAATAAGTTGGTAATTCTTTTAAATATAATTCTATTATCCATTTTACTTTACTTGGTTTTAAATTACGCCACATGTCTTCCAAAATTTTGGACTTAACAACATCTTTCTCAACATTCTTTTCAGTATTTTCCGATAACCATTTATTTAATTTTTTCTCTAACTCATCCAAAACTATAGGTTTAGTTAAATAATCATCCATACCTGCTTCCAAACAATGTTCTTGAGTTGAAGGCATAACATCGGCGGTAAAAGCAATGATTGGAATTGGTTTTTTATTGTTCTGTTTTTCATATTCACGTATTTGCTTACTAGCCATATAACCATCAAGCTCAGGCATATTACAATCCATAAATATTAAGTCAAAATTTCGTTGCTTAACTGCTGCAACAGCTTCTAATCCATTAATAGCCAATTCAACTTTACAGTGCATTTGTAATAAAATATCCTTAGCAACTTCTTGATTTATAATATTATCTTCAGCTAATAATACAAAGCAACGATATATTATCTCTTTATCTTTTTTAGCAACAATTGCTTTTTTAACGTTAGTAACTCGATTTTCAATTGCAGCCAATAAAGTCATTAATAAATCTAGTTTAAATATCGGCTTATTTAAATGACTAGATATTTGATCAAGTATTTCAGTACTTAATGGATTTTGTAAGGTTGTCATCATAACCAATTTTAAACTAGCCAATCTTGATTCTGCTTGAATTTTATGTAGTAGATTCAAACCATTTTCAAACTTTGGCAATTCAGCATCAATCAATGCCAACTGATAAGCATTGCCTTGTATAACCGCAGTTTGTAACATTTCAAAAGCGTTAGTTTCGGAATTAGCAACATCTGCATGAATTTTCCAAACTTTGGTTTCGTTAAGCAAAATTTGCTGACTGGAAATATTGTCGTCTACAATTAACAATTTTAATCCATTTAATTTATTTGCTACCAATGATAAATTATTAGCTATTAAGTCATCAGCAGTTGCATCATCCTGAAAATGTAAGGAATTTTTTGCTGAAAGGTTGCCAGTTTTTTCAAATGGTAATTTAAACCAGAAATTACTACCACTGCCATATTTGCTATTTAAGTCAATTTCACCTCCCATTTTGTGTACCAACTGTCGAGAGATAAATAAACCTAAACCGGTACCCTGAAATTTATTCTTAGAATCATTGGAGCGAGAATATAATTTAAATAAATTTTCATGAATTTCTGGTTCAATTCCTATACCAGTATCTATAACCTCAAAATGTAATACAATGTTAGTCGGGGTTTCATTAAAAATTGATACTCTTAATTGTACTTCACCTTTGTTAGTAAATTTAATTGCATTACCCAACAAGTTGTTGAGAATTTGCCATAATCTACCAGAATCACCTAATATTTTTATTGGTAACTCACTTGGTAATTGACATAAAATTTCTAATTTCTTACTTTGAGCAGAACTAGCGAATAAGCTGACAACCTCTTTAATCATTACTCTAGGATTAAATTCACTTACGTTAAGAATTAAACCTTTACCAGCCTCAATTCGAGAAAAATCTAAAATGTCATTGATAACCGTAAGCAAGACTTGGCCTGAATTTTCCACCATTTTAACGTAGTGTAATTGTTGTCTTGTTAGCTTGGTTTGATGTAATAACTTGGCCATGCCCAATACTCCATTCATTGGAGTTCTTATTTCATGGCTCATAGCAGCTAAAAATAGACTTTTAGAACGATTAGCAGTTTCAGCGGCTTCTTTACTATTTTGCAATTCTAATTCTGCTTGTTTACGGTCAGAAATATCTCTTAACACTGCTAAAGTTAACCGTTCTCCCTCCCATTCTATTCTGGATAATTGCAATTCTCCAAAATGAGGTTGGCCTTCTAAATCTTTAAATTTAAACTCAGTTTTCTTTTTTATTTCTGCTCGAAGTGGTACGCATAAACTTTTACCAATCATATCATTAGAGGATTGAGCTTTATAAAGTTTTTTACCGGCCGGATTGACAAATCGAATTAAACCTTCTCGATCACAAACAAAGATACTATCTCTACTACTCTTGATTATTGAACTAGATTTAGCTTCACTTTGCCGCAAAGATTCTTTAAACTGTTGATGGGCTAATGTTCCTCTGACACTATCACCAATAACATTTAAAACCGCTATTTCGTAGGCTGACCACTGGCGGGTATTTTGACAATCATCTAAACCTATAAATCCCCAAAATTGTCCCTCAAAATGAATTGGAACTATTGCAATAGAAACAATATTCTGAGAGTCTAATAAAGAATAAATAGGTTCTGGAAACTCTTTGACTAATCCTAATATTGGTTCATCTTTTTTTAAAATATCATACCAACCGGGTAAATATTTATCATAAGAAAAACGTTGTAATTTATATGAAATATCGTAATTTTCATTACTTATCCAATTAAATCTTTGATTTATAATAAATTCTTCATTTGTATTTTCATTTTCAAAAATATAAGCTCGATTTACTTCAAATAATTTACCTAACATTTCTAACGCTAGTTTAATTGCTCTATCATGATCTGAAATAGTTAATAAAACATGGGTAATATCAGATACACCACGACATAAGCGTTGTTGTTCTTGCAAATATTCATCAAAGCTTTTTCGTTCGGTAATATTAGTATTAGTACCGACCATTCGATAAGCACGGCCTCGTTCATCACACACTGCCGTACCACGTACTATCATCCAATCAACACTATTATCTTTATTTATAATGCGATATTCTTCTTCAAACTGAGAGTTTTTTTTCTGTAGATAATTACGAGAAGCATCTTGTAATTTTTTAACGTCATCTGGATGCACAATCGACATCCACGCTTCTAAGGCATTGAATATTTCTATATCATCTAAACCGAGTAAAACTTTTTGATGTGGGCCTAAATACATCTCATTAGTTAATAAATTCCAGTCCCAAACTCCAGTTTTGCCAGCTCGTACTGCTAACATGTAACGTTCTTGACTAGTTTTTAAAGATTCATCTGCTTGTTTGTGTTCAGTTATATCATAAGCAATTTCTAAACGTACTAAACGTCCATCAATCCAATTTATTGTATGTTCATGTAATCTATACCATTTTTTAGTTAGATTACTATAACATTCCCATTCATGAGGAGAATTATTTTTTGAGACATGATGTTTGCTACAGAATGGACATGAATTTTCCTGTTGAGAAAAAGCTTGCCAACAAGTTTGACCTACAATAGCTCCAAAAATATCTTGACCATATTTGTTTGTGTAAATTATTTCATAAGTTTCAATATCAGCCACATAAACAAGTGCATCCAAACTATCAAGAATTAATAATAAATGTTTGTCTGTTACTTTCAGGTTAGAATTTTTTATTTTATACTTAGAAATATCAGTTATTTGAGCATAAAAACCATTTTTTTCTGCTGTTGCTTGCCATAATAACCAATGATAATCATTATTCGTATGTTTACAACGAATCTCAAATGTTGCTGTATTATCATTATGTAGTCTAGATAAAGCTGAATTGGTAGTATCAATATCTTGAGGATGAGTTAAATCTTGGAGTTTAGGCCATTTTGTTATTGCTAATTTAGTATGACCTAATTTTTTTGCAAAGGTTGGGGTGACTTGTTTAAAATTGCCTTCAAAATCAACGAAACATAACATAGCCCAGGGTAATGACGATAATTTCTTTTCCAAAATGTATATCCTTAAATAAATTTCTAAAAATTAAATTTTAGCATATTTACTCATAGGAAAGAATTGAAGTTAAACTTTAATTTCATACAGAATATTGTATTAAAACTATAAATTTGATAAAAATAACTATATAATCATAGATGTTCAAGGTTTTAATAAACTTCTCATATAAAAAATTATCAGCACAAAATGATTATTCAATATTATACATATGATTCTTTTGCTGTGAAATATAGAGTTGAAGTAGGACTTGAATTAGCTTATAGTATATTTAAATCAGAAACTATTGATATAAATAAAAAAATTATTACCTCTTCGTCTTTGATGAAGGGGATAAAGATAATTGTTATATTGAAGGCTTTTGTTTTGGATAACAATTAAAAATATCAAGATAAATTTTGGATTCCTTTATAATAATGAGCTACATCCTTAAACATTTCGACATTAAAATCATAAAATTTAATCTTATTACAAATAATATAGATGGTTTATCGGTAGAAATTATTAAAATATATGATAAAAATAAATTACCTATTGATTTACAATTTAATGATTATGATTTAATTAAATGGTTGAAAAGACGAGTAATTCCTAAAAATAGGGCATTTGTACAAAGCTTTCTGGCAAAACTTGGTCTAAATGTTAACGATATTAAAGGAATTATTGATATTTGCAAAGGTTTATCACTCAACGATTGTTATTGGATTGTAGATGAAAATTTTACCGGGACTTTTGCCAAATATAACCTATATGAAAATAGTTTTAGTCGAATATTATCAGTAATTGCTTACACTGGTTATGGCAATACAACTAGACGTAGTTTTGTTTCTACTCCAGAATTGACTACTAATGGCATGTTGGCTAAATGTTGGCGACGAATAAATGGTAAGATAATTCTTTATAAAGCTGGTTCAACTGGAGCTGCAAATACAGGCAATGAACCGTACTCAGAATTTTATGCTGTCCAAATAGCTGAAGCGATAGGATTAGATGTAGTTAAATATGGTTTAAATCGGTGGAAAGGACAGCTTTGCTCAACTTGTGAATTATTTACTAGCAAACAGTTTTCCTATATTCCAATTGGTAGAATTGTTACAAATGGTGGTTGGAAAGCAATTATAAAATATTATCAAGAACTTGGTAAAAACTATCATGATGCTTTGCTTGATATGTTAATTTTTGACGTGGTTATTTGTAATGAAGACAGGCATTTTGGTAATTTTGGACTGCTGGTAGATAATTATAAAAATCAGATTGTGGATACAGCACCAATATTTGACAATGGTTTATCGTTGTTTAATTATGCGATGTCTGATGATTTACAAAATATAGATTCTTATGCTAACACAAGGTTAATGGCTAATTCGCAAGATTTCATGACATTTGCAAAAGCTGTGATTACCAAAAAACAGAAAGATAAATTACGCAAGTTAATTGATTTTAAATTTAAAAAACATTCTCAATATAATTTGCCAGCAGAACGGTTGAAAATTATAGAGAGGTTTATTCAATATAGGATAAAAGAACTTTTAAAATTATAACATGAGGTTATAATATAATAGTTCGGATAGTTTTACATATAGTAATTCTTAATTATGAATGCTTAATTCTTAATTAAAATCTATAAAAATATCAGGTTCTTGTTAATATAACTGTGGTCTATCCAATCTGGAAATGCTATAGTGCATCAAACCCATCTGTAACATTTAATAGAAATCAAAACGATTTAAATCATTAATTTTAACTGTAACCATCCATAAACTTTATGACGACCAAATGGTTTTTGAATACCTTGAAATACAGCCAATGTAAATTAGTATTATGACGGAGCTTACTAGTTAATTCTAATCCCAAATTTGAATAGTTGGGTTTTTCATTAACCAGTGGTTAAATCTTAACCCAACTCATAACTTAACACGTTAAGTCCTTAATCACATTTTACGTGGTCTATCTGGGAACTTTTCCTTAAGTTGATATTTCAATGCCTGACATTGTTCACGTATTTTTTTTGATTCAGCTTCCCACTGTTTACAAGCATCTGGATTATCTTTACACCATTGTTCTTTCTCTAGTTCCAAATTAGCTCTAGCTTCTTTGCGAATTTGATGTTGACGTTTTTTAAATGCACGAGTTAATTCATCGCATTGTTCTGGATTAGCTTTACATTGTCGCTTCACCTCACGTCTTTCTTCCATCCGTAAGCGTTTTTGATACCGTCTTTCTTTACACCATTCAGGGTCAGCAATACAGCGTTGACGGACTGCTTCTTTACGATTAGCAATCATCTGGCATTCATGCTCACTTTTGATACAATCAGGATCAGGCATTGCATCTTTGGCTTCGACATTTATGGAAAAACATAATGGAAATAATAATAATATTTTAAAAAGTTTCATTTGGAACCTCAATTATTTGATTGTCTAAAAAAACTTGTTGTCCACGTAATTTTAACCGTCCTTCTGCAAACCAATGGATGGCTTGTGGATAAATACGATGTTCTTCATTCAAAACCCGTGCCGCTAAAGTATCTTCATTGTCATCAGAAAAAACAGGGACTTGAGCTTGAATGATAACCGGACCTGCATCTAATTCTTCCGTAAGAAAATGGACACTAGCACCATGCTGTTTGATTTTAGCTTCTAATACACGTTTATGGGTATGTAAACCTTTAAAAGTGGGCAATAAAGAAGGGTGAATATTGATGATACGTTTTTGATAATGATTAACAAATTCTGCACTTAGAATACGCATAAAACCAGCTAATACAATTAATTCAGGTTGATATTTATCAATACAAATTTGCAAAGCTTGATCAAATTCCAAGCGAGTTTTAAAATTTTTGTGGTTAAGTACCTCCGTTTTAATATTATTTTGTTTAGCATAAAGCAATCCACCAGCTTGAGATTTATTGCTGATGACTGCTTTTATTTCTATTAATGGGTCTTTGGCATCAATGATGGCTTTTAAATTACTACCACGTCCAGAGATTAATATAACTATTGGAAATTTTTTCATTTAAGATAAAGTCTTAAGGAACATAGTAACATTTGGAATTATTTGAGAGTTAGCAATAACACAATTAAAATATATGCTATTTTACCATTAAATTATATTTGAAAGAAGTCTTGTTTTTAATTACTGAAGTTATATAAAGTATAGTGATAAGTTAAGGGATTTATATTTATTATCAATACTATACATAAAAAACATTCCAATATTTTTAATTAATTATTGAGCTATATCATTTTGCTATGCTAAATAGTCAACATTGTAATATATTGATTAATAATCGTTATTTTCTTAACTTAATAGTAGTGAGCTGTTTCAGTGCGGAGTCGCCAGATCACTGTCATTAAGTTAAGGGCAACCATAAAGGATTGCCCCTACGTTAAATGATGATTTCTCGTTCCAACGCACCAGCGTTGGAATGCAGGATACACCGCACTAGCGGTGCGAAGAAATTAGCATATTAATTTTCTGATTCACTGTGCAATCTTGTACATTAATTTGACCGTGTATTTTTTATATATACGCACCGCTGGTGCGGTGTTCTGCATTCCAACGCTGGTGCGTTGGAACGAGAGAAGAGTTCAAAAAATTGAAGAAACAGTTAAGCGGAGTGCATTTCTTGAAATTTTGAACAAGCTCACCGTTAACGTTATGGGGGAATTGATGGGATGGAGCTAATGCAAGATACACCGCACTAGCGGTGCGAAGAAGTTAGCATATTAATGTGCAATCTTGTACATTAATTTGACCGTATATTTATATATATACGCACCGCTGGTGCGGTGTTTCTGCATTCCAACGCTGGTACGTTGAACGAGAGAACTTTAACTCTTAATTCACATTTTAACCCATAACTTTATCTTATGTTTTGAATACCAATCTTCCTTCTTCGTAAAATAGCATAGCTCAAAACTGAGATACCAGAAATAGCCAGAATTATTCCCACTGTAGATTGACTAGAAGCCCCTACAGGAGTAGTTGGAGTATAAGGTGTCCCTGTTACCCCTTGGCCTGCCGTTGCATGATTAGACGTAAAGCCATTATCGGCTGTAGACCAAGTACACGAGTAATACTTGTTATCAGCTGCATTCTGTATATATAAAACATCACCATTAACTAAAGCACCAATAGTAGAGGCATCAGACCCCGCACAAGGAGTAGTAAAAGAATTTTTACCACAAAAAGTCCCGGTATTACCAGCATTATCCGCAGAAGCGGCCGTGCCATCAGTATTCCATACGCCGAGGGTTGCCCCATTTGTGGTATTATTTACTTTACAACCACAGTACGTGTTAGCATAAGAGAATGTTGATGAATTAGTATCATCACATGCAGTATCTGCGTACACTCCCGTAGACATTCCCAGCATACACCAAATCCCTATCCAATATCGTAGATAAGATAACAATGAATGTTTTCTTACATTGTCAGTTGGTTGAAGAGATTCCCCCCCCCCCCCCAATAAAAAATATTTACTTAATAATTTAGTGAACATATAATTATATCCTTAAAAATGGTTGGTTTTGAAAGAGTTAACAATAATATTGAAATACACGCTATATATCAATAATTTGTTAAGTTTAAAAAAATAAAGTTTTAGTTAAAATTATAAAGTATTAAAATTTACATGTCTTTTTACCTTATTAAAAAATACCAAAACTTAATCGCATACGTTATTATACCAACTAATATAAAAGTAAACAATTAAATCATCCCGTTATTTTTAACCATATCATCAATTAGCTTCAAATTTTTCAATAGATCGTGCATCTGTTCTAAAGGCCACATATTTGGCCCATCACTCAGAGCCTGTTCAGGATTAGGATGAGTCTCTATAAATATTCCAGCTACTCCAGCAGCAACTGCGGATCGTGCTAAAATTGGTACAAATTCTCTCTGTCCTCCAGATACATTGCCTTTACCGCCCGGTAACTGCACAGAATGAGTTGCATCAAATACCACTGGACAGTTAGTTTCTCGCATTATTGCCAAAGCCCGCATATCAGAAACCAAATTATTATATCCAAACGATACCCCACGTTCACAAACCATAATAGTTTCATTGCCAACCGCTTTAACCTTTTCCACCACATTAACCATATCTTGAGGAGCTAAAAACTGGCCTTTTTTGATATTAACCGGCAATCCTTGACAAGCAACATTTTGAATAAAATTAGTCTGTCGGCATAAAAAAGCTGGTGTCTGTAAAATATCAACTACATCAGCCACTTCTAATAATGGAGTATATTCATGAACATCGGTTAAAACTGGCACTTCCATTTGGCTACTAATTGTTTCTAAAATACGTAATCCTTGCTCAACATCAACTCCACGATAACTTGAATGAGAAGAACGATTAGCTTTATCAAACGAAGATTTATAAATAAAAGGAATTTTTAGCTCATCAGTTATTAGCTTCAATTTTTCAGCAGTTTCAAAAGCTAATTGTTCTGATTCAATAACACAAGGGCCGGCAATGACAAATAAAGGTTTATCTAAACCAACTTCAAAGCCACAAACTTCCATTATGGTTTCACCGCTTCTATTGTAGCTGAAACAACATAATCCTCAATTTTAGTTCCCGGAGCCCATTGGCGGATAAATTGTTTACTTTCATCTTTAGGTTTGATTTTAATCTCAGTAAAACCAGTTCGATATAATATAGCTTTTAAGTCATCTATTTGAGCAGCACCGGACATACAACCAGATAGTAATTCCATATCTTGCTGCATTTCTGAAGGCAATTCAGCAGTTGCTACCACATCCGATATTGCTAAACGACCACCTGATTTTAATACTCGAAACGCTTCATTAAAAACTTGCTGTTTTTCTGGGGATAAGTTGATGACACAGTTAGAAAGAATCACATCTATAGTATTATCAGCTATTGGCAAATGTTCAATTTCACCTAAACGGAATTCCACATTATTGAAACCAGCTTGTTCCGCATTGCCACGAGCTTTGCTTATCATGTCTGGTGTCATGTCAACACCTATCACCGAACCAGTTTCTCCAACTGCTTTTGCTGCAAGAAAGCTATCAAATCCGGCACCACTGCCTAAATCAATAACAGCTTCACCAGCTTGTAAAGATGCGATAGCTTGTGGATTACCACAGCCAAGACCCAAATTAGCTCCTTCTGGTACTCCAATAACTTCATCTTTAGAATAACCAAGGTTCATTGATACAACATCTGGTGAAACATTGACTCCAGAACAACAACTACTGCTGCCATCACCACATTTTTGAGCTTCAATATTCGCTGAACCAGTTGCTACATTAGCGTAAGTTTTACGCACCGCTTGGCGGATTTCATCATTTTTTTGCATATCTGAATAAAAACTATAAAATTTATTATATTTTTAGGGCTTTACTTGATAAATTCAATTATATTACTATTATAATTTGCTACTTAACTGATGTTATGCACTATAGTTGTTAGAATAATATTTTTTGCGTAACACCTCTACTCAAATATCTTAAAGGAAAGTTAATGAAATACTTGCTATTAATAATTGCTATTTCCATGTCTAGTTTGACTATGGCTGGTGAAATGGATGCTAAATTGGATAATTATCGTGCTACTATTGGTAAACTGATGAAGACTTTAAAATCTGAATTAGTTACCGCAATGAAAGGTGACGGACCAATTGCAGCAATAGAAGTTTGTAACAAGAAAGCTCCTGAAATCACCAGCAAAATTAATAAGGATGCTGGTTTTGTTATAAAAAGGACAAGTTTAAAAACACGTAATGCTGACAATGCTCCTGATGATTGGGAGAAAAAAGTATTAGCTCAGTTTGAAGAACGTAAAACTAAAGGAGAAGCTCCAAAAACTCTTGAATTTAATGAAGTAGTTGAAGCTGATGGTAAACGTCAAATGCGTTACATGAAAGCTATTCCCACCGGTAAACCTTGTACTATATGTCATGGTGAAACGATTGCCCCTCCTATCCAAGCTAAATTAAAGGAACTGTATCCTGATGATCAAGCTATTGGTTTTAATGTTGGGGACTTGCGTGGAGCTTTTAGTGTAACTGAAACAATAACTAAATAATATTTAAGTTCAAGTTTCAGGGTTTATTGTCTCTAATTGAGATAGATAAACCCCTCGCCTTAAGGTGACAGATTATAGACATTGTTCGCATATAGCAAAAATTCATAAAAATACATTCGTGTGAAACCTGCGAGGTTTTGGAAACCTCGTAGGTTTTTTCAGTGATTAATACAGACTTAAGGATTATTTATGAAACCAATCTTAGTTTTAATCATACTAACTCTATTAACAGCTTGTAACGAGCCACAACATAACTTACGTTTTGGATTGTCAAAAGCTCCCATTAGCTTAGACCCTCGTTTTGCAACTGATGCCACTTCCAGCCGAATCAATAGATTATTATATCGACAATTAGTTGATTTTGATGATAAGCTTCGTCCTACCCCAGATTTAGCCACTTGGCAACAATTAACTCCAACCCATTATCGTTTCACACTTGACACTGAAGGACGAGAATTTCATAATGGTATGCGATTGACAGCTTATGATGTCAAAGCAACTTATGAATTTATTTTAGATGCTAACAATGCCTCTCCACATCGTGGTTCTTTGCTTTTAATTAACCAAATCAAAGTTCAAGATGAAAATACTCTTGATTTTATTCTTAGCAAAGCTGATATTTTATTCCCCGGCCGATTAGTTGTTGGAATAATGCCAGTAACTCTTATAAAAGAAAAACACGCTTTCAATAAATCACCAGTTGGAAGTGGCAAACTAAAATTACTTGATTGGTCTCAATCTGGACATTTATTTTTAACTAGACAATCAGACGGTCAAGTAATTGAATTTTTAGAAGTAAAGAAACCATTAGTGCGTTCTTTAAAATTAGTACGAGGCGAAGTAGACATTATTCAAAATGATCTATCACCAGAGTTATTAACTTGGTTAAAGCAACGTTCAGAGATAAAGATAACTAAACGCCAAGGCAGCAATTTTAGTTATTTTGCTTTTAATATGCAAGACTCAGTTACCAAACAACTAGCAGTGCGAGAAGCAATTGCTTATGCGATTAATCGAGAAGAAATTATTCGTTATGTATTAGGTGATGCAGCAAGGCCAGCAAGTAGTTTTTTACTATCATCAACTCATTGGGCTGGTCATCCGGGACTACCCAATTATCAATATAATCCAGTTAAAGCTAAGGCGTTATTAAAACAAGCTGGTGTAGAAAAACCTTTAAAAATCAGTTATAAAACTTCTAATAATGCAACTCGCATTCGCATTGCTACTGTTGTCAAGCAACAATTATCTAAAGTTGGTATTGATATGGATTTGCGTACTTATGACTGGGGGACTTTTTATGGCGATGTTAAAGCTGGTCGTTTTCAAACTTACAGTTTAGCTTGGGTTGGAATTAAGATGCCAGATATTTTTCGTTATGTATTTCATAGCAGTTCCATACCAGCAAATGGTGGGGCAAATCGAGGACTGTTAAATAGTCCCAAGATAGATCGCTTAATTGAGCAAGCAGAACAGGCTTCTAGTTTAGAAGATGGAGCTATTTTGTATCGTGCTTTACAGAAAGAATTTTTCAAAGAACTGCCCTATATTCCACTTTGGTATGAAGATCATGTGTTGGCGACTAACCAGAGGGTTAAAGGTTACACTTTAGCTGCTGATGGCAACTATGATAGTTTGATTTCGGCACAAATAATTAATTGATTTTAAATCAGTTGTTCAATTGGGATATGTTGTAACACTTATCTCAGCTTCTGGATGAGTGGTCATAATTAAGGTAGAAATTTCGTCCACTCTTTTCATAGCAATATCAAGTATAAGCAATATATGTCCTTCCATTATTCTGCCCTGAAAATCTTCTAACTCATGGTTAGGAATATCGCTGGCAACTAAAGCCGATACAATACTACCAAAACTAGCTCCGGCAATGGTTGTTGAAATAATAATGGCTTCTACGCTCAAAACTAATCCGGCTGGTGGGAACGTAACTACTAACAATCCGCCTAATAATCCTGCGACTCCACCCACACCAATTCCTAATTCTAAACCATGACTCAATTCAGTTTTTTGTAATGCTGATGCTTCATGTAATCCGCTTAATTGTACGTCATCATTTGCAATAATATTTATATCACGTTCAACAATTCCAACGTTTAATAATTCGGTAACTAACTGTCTGCAATGTTCTACATCAGGTAACATAAAATATAGTCTTTTCTGCATGAAAACTCCTGAATTTTTTAACTAAAATGGTTCAAGTTGAAGTTTGAATTGTTCTGAATGGTTATGTTATGATTTTGTTTAAGATATAAGAAAAAGCATTTTAACTTTGCTAGAAATAAAAGTCAAATGAGTAAATGTTGTTACTGATGGGTATTTTTTTCTTAAACCTCAAGATATTCCTTTCTGATATCCCGATCTGTCAGTTAAATTTTATATGACATAATCTATTGGGCATCTTTTCTTTGTCGCCATTGTGGATCAATTTTTTCTAAGGCTTCAAAAGATTCCTTTCTGAGATTATTGTTAGTTAAATTTTTTATAAGAACTGAAATAATCTCTTGTACATCTTTGTTTTGTCGCCATTGAGAATCAATTTTTTCTAAAATATAAAGATGTTCCGTTGGGGAAATATTGCTATAAATTAAATTTTCCACTAAATGTGGAATAATCTCCTGTGCATATTTTTTTTGTCGCCATTGTGGGTCAATTTTTTCTAGAATATCAAGAACTTTTTTTCGATTATTACTATAAATTAAATTTTTTATAAGAACTGAAATAATCTTTTGTACATCTTTTCTTTGTTGCCATTTAGGATCAATTATTTTTAGGATATAAATAGATTTCTTTTGAGTATTAACATCAGTTAAATTTTTCACTAAATGCGAAATAATATCCTGTACATCTTCTCTCTGTAACCATTGAGGATCAATTTTATCTAAAGTTTTTGTAATTAATAATTGTACAAATTTATCATCACTATTTTTAAATATTTTTATGAGATGAGGGACAGCTTTAATAGCATATGGTCCAATTTGTTCTAAAACTTCGGCGGCAGTTTTGCGAACATAATAATCATCTTCAGTTAAGTTTTGTATAAGATAAGGAATTGCAGTACTTGCCTTTTGTCGCCATTGAGGGTTGATTTCTTCTATAATATCAATATCTTCTTTTTGATTGTCACTATCAATTAAATTTTTCACTAAATGTGGAATAATCTCCTGTACATTTTTTCTTTGTTGCCATTTAGAGTCAATTTCTTCTATAATATTAAGAACTTTTTTTCGAATATTAACATCAACTAAATTTTTCACTAAATACGGAATAATTTTCTGTACATCTTTCCTTTGTCGCCATTGAGGATCAATTTCTTCTATAATACCAATATCTTTTTTTTGGTTATTACTATCAATTAAATTTTTCACTAAATACAAAATAATTTTCTGTACATCTTTTCTTTGTTGCCATTGAAGATCAATTTCTTCTATAATATTAATATCTTCTTTTCGATTATTACTATCAATTAAATTTTTCACTAAATGTGGAATAATTTCCTGTACATCTTTTCTTTGTCGCCATTGAAGGGCAATTTTTTTTAAAATATAAAGAGATTCCTTTCGGATGTTACTATCACTTAAATTTTTCACTAAATGTGGAATAATTTCCTTTATATCTTTTCTTTGTCGCCATTGAGGGTCAATTATTTTTATAATATCAATATTTTTTCGATTATTACTACCAACCAAATTTTTCATGAAATACGGAATCATATCCTGCACATCTTTTCTCTGTCGCCATTGACGGTCAATTTTTTCAAGAACATAAATTGCCATTTTAGCATTATTATTTAAAGCTTTTATGAGATGAGGAATAGCATTTTGTGCAACTTTATTTTGCCACCAGCAGAAGTCGATTTTTTCAAGTATATCAAAAGCCCTGTTTCTAACACTACTATCATTACTAACCGAATTTTTTACTAAATACGGAATAATATTCTGTACATCTCTTCTCTGTCGCCATTGAGGGTCAATTTTTTCAAGGATGGAAAGAACTCTTTCTTGGATGTAACTATCATCATCAATCAATTTTTTTACGAAATATGGAATAAGGTCCTGTGCATCCTTTCTCTGTTGCCAATTAGAATCAATTTTTTCAAGGATGGAAAGAATTCTTTTTTGGATATAACTATCATCATCAATCAATTTTTTTATGAAATAAGGAATAACGTCCTGCACATCTTTTCTTTGCCGCCAATTAGAATCAATTTCTTCAAGGACGGAAAGAACTCTTTCTTGAATGTAACTATCATCATCAGTCAATTGTTTTACGAAATACGGAATAATTTTCTGTACACCTTTTCTCTGTCGCCAATTAGAATCAGCTTTTTCTAGGGTAGAATAAGCTGTATCTTGAATAGTATAATTAATATCAATCAAATCTCTCACAAAAGATTGAATAAAATTCTGTGCATCTTTATTCTGCCATTCAGGATCAATTATTTTTAAGGCATTGAGAGACAGCTCATTACCATTAATAAAATAATCTTCCAATAAATGTGGAATAGCATTTTGAGTTGCTTTACTTTGTCGCCATTTTGGGTTAATTTCTTCTAGGAGTTCAAAAGATATTTTTCTTATATCACTATTTTGATTAGCTAAATCTTTCACAAAATATTTAATACAATTCTTTATTTCATTTTTAGTTGCTTCATTTTGTCGCCACTTTGGATCAATCGCTTCTAGGAGTTTGAAAGACATTTCTCTTATATCATTATTTTTATTAGCTAAATCTTTCACAATATCTTTAATATATTTCCTTATTTCATCTCTCTGTTGCCATTTAGGATCAATTATTTTTATAGCATAAATAGATGCCGTCCGTATATCACTATCATTCAAATTTTTTACGAAATGTGAAAGAATATCTTTTACTTCTCTTCTTTGTCGCCATTTAGGGTCGATTTTTTCTAGGAGATCGGAAGATGTTTCTCGAATATGACGATTTGGATTAACTAAAGTTGTTGTTAAATGACGAATAATATCTGCTATATTCTCTTGCTGTTGCCATTTAGGAGCAACTTTTTCTAGAATGGTAAAAGCTATTTTTTGAACATCATCGTTGCTATTAGTTAAATCTTTTATTAAATAGGGAACAACATTTTGTATTTCTTGATTTTGTTGCCATTGTAAATCATTTTTTTCTAGGAAATTAAATACTGTTTTTCTTATATTACGATTAGCCAGTGCCGTTACAAGAGGTGGAATAACATTTTGTATATTCTTATATTGTTGTAATTGAGGAATAATTTTTTTTAAAATATTACTAGCTATCGTTTGAATATTACGATCCTTATCTATCAGAAATGGTGCTAAATAAGAAATAATCGGTATAGCATTCTTCTCCATTGTCTCCAAAGCTTCAGCAGCTAAACGCTGAAAATGCGGCTGTCCATTCATTAATATAATCATGAGATAAGGAATAATAGATAAATTATCAAATCTTAACAATGCCTTAAAAGCGATATTCATTTCTTCCATCGAATAATCGTCCGGCGAAGTACAAATATTTGTTAATTCTTCAAGTGTTTTCCCACGTCCTCCCAATAAGTATAAATAGGCACGCTTAACTGCTCCAAATGCATAAAAACTCACCATCAAGCGGAAAAAAACTGCCAGTGTAGCTAACCAAAAACCCATTTTCAAACTGTGTAGTTGCCAATCAAAAATCTGAAAAGCATCTCCAAAATCCAAAGTTCGCAAAGTGTTATCTAAAGGCCATAATAACCAATCTTTCCAAACCCATTCATTAAATGTAGCCACGATAATAACCAATCCAATTGCTATCATCAACCCCAAAATTCGCATTTTTTTGAAAAACTCAAGTGTATCTTTAAATCGCTCCGTATAACGCTGCATGTTCATCATAGTGGAAGCTTGTTGAGTGGCAGAACGGCGTTTTATCAGCATAAAAATCATTCCCAACAAAAAAATATCAACCATAATATGCATACTAAAAAGTGTTAATCCGGCTAAAACACTTTGATGTTTAACATTTTGCAAATGAATTCCATAAGCTCCAAGAATATCCAATAAATCGACTGCCCGTAATACATGCACTGCTACCAACTCTATCCAGTCATACCAATCAGGCAAGCTTGAATAAGAATAGTTTTCAATTCCAAGCAAGTTGTTAATCAGTGCATGTAAGCGACAAAAGAGGGCTAACTGGACAACGTTAAGGAAAGTTATATTTAAAGTAAATTTTCCTTGTTGAAACAAATATGTTAGCGATAAACTATAATTAACGGCAATGAGCAGAGCCATTAACCAAAGTAACATTTTGGTTTCTGGTACGATAAAAGTACTCACCAAGTAAATGATAGATAATAATGTAACTGTTTCAATGGTATATTTTGCTAATTGTATTTTCATATAGTCAGGTTACAACTAAAATTTTCAACTTTCGCTATTTTTGGTGTCTTATAGCAATTCTTAATTGTGAATGCTTAATTATTAATCAAAATCTATAAAAATATCAGATTCTTGCTTAATATAACTGTGGCCTATCCAATCGGAAAATGCTATAACATTGATAATATGGTAACTCCTCATTATCTACAAGTAAATACTTGAAAAATCAGTATAGCGAAGCTGTATAGCAATTCTTAATTATGAATGCTTAATTATTAATTAAAATCTATAAAAATATCAGATTCTTGCTTAATATAACTGTGGTCCATCCAATCAGGAAATGCTATATATTTCTTCAAATTTAAGAACTCTCATATAAGTAGCTACTCGACCTCAGCTAATTTATTGTTACAATATAGGGTGGTCCTGCAATATGTAGTGTTAAATCTACTAGATTTTTGAAACCTAGTAGTTTTTTGAAGCTATCATTACTTTCTATAGGACTACCCAATATAGTATTTACCGATTGGATGGACCACAGTTATATATTAAGCATCCATAATTAAGAATTGCTATATCGTAATTATTCTTCATACTTTTATTTGACAAATCTATCTTTGATGGTAAAAAAATGATAGTCCTGAACGGAGCAGTGGTGTATAATAAAAACTTAATTTCTTTTTTAGGAATATACTCAGGAATGCTTTGCTTCTCATAATATAGAATATTGCAAAAAGACATTCCCAATCTCCTTGAGGTTAACTAGACATCTTTCCTAAATAACTGATGGTTGACGCAAAGAGCATTTTAATTAATTTGATTCCATAGGTTTCACCTATGGCTATTCAAGTGTGAATCTCGTTGGGGTTGTTTTAACTATCCTGAAAGGATTGAATGTGAATAGCTACCGATGGAATCGGTGGAATATAAAAGCTTTTTACGGCAAGCTTAGTTAAATAAGTATATATACTTATTTAGAGAAGATGTCTACTACTTTAAAAACTTAAATATATGACTAATACAAATATAGAAAATAGGATATTATCTTTAGCAGGTATGTTTCAAGCTGCTGAATTGGTACAACAAATTTCCCAAAAAGGTTTGTTCGATCAAACATCATTTGAAACTAGTATTAATAGTTTATTAAAATTAGATGCTGATTCTGTTACGGATGTTTATGGTGGGATAAGTCAATTAAGAACCGGTTTACAGGCATTAGCTGAACAACTTGGTGGTGAACGAAAAAATATGGAAACTATGCATTATGTTCTTGGAATGGTTTTGTTAGAACGCAAATTAATCAAACAACCTGAAATGATAAAACATATCCAAGAAGAAATTCAAACTGCCAAAGTTGAAATTGAAGAACATTCAATTAATCATCCTGAGATATTAAATAATCTAGCCACAATTTATGTAGAAACCATAAGTAAATTTGATTATCGAATCAAAATTAATGGGGATAAATATTTCTTAGAAAATCAAAGTTATGTTGATAAAATAAGAGTATTATTACTTGCTGGAATAAGATCGGCTGTACTATGGCAACAAAAAGGTGGTCGTAAATGGCAATTTATTTTTTCTCGGCAAAAAACTGTGCGTACAGCTCGTTATTTGTTAAATAATTTATCCGCAAATGATGATTAATCATGAGCTTGATAGTTATGACATATTGACAATATCTTTTTTAATATTTGGAAAACAGCAATGCCAACAGCAGACTCTTATCTTAAAAACTATCGTAAATTGAAAAAAATTGCTGATACAATGCGTGAACAGCAGAATTTGGACGTTGATCAATTAGTAAAAATGGTAGATGAAGCTACTGTTGCTTATAAAAAATGCCAGACTCGTATAGAAGCAGTTGAAAAAGCATTAGGATTAGAGTCTTGAATATTAAGATAACAATATTATTATACAATTTAAAATTCTAATGTATTTGTTTAAGTTATATCCTTGAGAAACTAAATTATGCCTGATAACACTATTGATCTAAGTTTTACTCCTTATAAAATTGATGAAAATGAAGAATATATGTCTGATAATCAGCTTAAACATTTTGAGCAAATTTTATTGGAATGGAAAAAAGCGTTGATGGCAGAAGTTGATAGGACATTACACCACATGCAAGATGAAGTAGCTAATTATCCTGATCCTAACGATCGTGCTACTCAAGAAGAGGAATTTAGTATAGAGTTACGCACAAGAGATCGAGAACGTAAATTAATCAAAAAAATTGATATTGCGATAACATCTATTGACAATAAAGAATATGGTTATTGTACTAGTTGTGAGGCTGCGATTGGAGTTCGTAGACTTGAAGCTAGACCAACTGCGGCTAAGTGTATTGATTGTAAAACTCATGATGAAACTCGGGAAAAATATTTAAATTAAAAATGCTGACTATTTGTGTAGCCATGGATGAAAATGGTTTGATTGGAAAAAATAACACTTTACCTTGGCATTTACCGGCAGACCTTAAGCATTTTCGTGCTATAACTATGGGTAAACCCATTGTCATGGGCCACAGGACTTATAAATCAATAGGACATCCTTTGAATGGTCGTACAAATATCGTAATAAGCCGTAACCAAAATCTGACTATTGCTGGTTGTCAAGTTCTGAATAGTTTGGATGCAGTATTAAAGTTAAGTCAATCTTATACCGAAACTGTGGTTATAGGAGGCATGACAATCTATAAAATACTTCTACCATATGTGCAAAAAATGTATATAACTAAAATTCATGCTAAATTTGACGGAGATACTTATTTTCCCGATTATAAACCTGAACAATGGCAAGAAGTTGAAAGGCAAGACTTGGTAGACGAAAAATATTCATATAGTTTTATTACATTAAGAAAAAATCCCACCTAAACATAGAAAACCCCGGCTTTCTCATAAAAATTTAAATTGCCTGAAAAATTTTAACTTTTGCTTTGCATACAAACTAATTGCCAAACCGTGCAATATCCCCATTATTTTTGAGCCTGATTCGAGCTTGTCGAAAAACAGCTATTTGACTAATTTTTGTATCTCAATTTATGGATAGCAAAAACTAAAAAATTATGATATAACTTCTACTCTTTTCTCGTTCCCAACGTCTTCGTTGGGAATGCCTTAAACAACGCTCTGCGTTGCGGGATGCAGAGCGTCCCTGAATGTATTTCCAACGGGACGTTGGAACAAGAAAATTTTGGATTATTCAACATGAGGAAATTATGACTGATTTTGATAAAAGAAAGTTGCAGGTGTTTGTTTCTTCAACTTATGAGGATTTGAAGGATGAGAGGCAAGCTGCGGTTGAGGCTATTTTGGCGGCTGGTCATATTCCGGCTGGGATGGAGTTGTTTGCGGCTGGGGATAAGTCGCAGATGCGGATAATTGAACGGTGGATTGATGAATCGGATGTGTATTTGCTTATTTTAGGGGCAAGGTATGGTAGCATTGAGCCTGAATCTGGTAAGAGTTATACGCATCTTGAGTATGAATATGCCTCGAAACATAAGAAGGCTTTGTTTGCTTGTGTGATTGATGATGGGGAGCAAAAAATTAGGATAAAAAATGGTTTGGTTAAAGAAGACCATCCAGATAAATTGAGAGATTTTAAGAGGTTAGTATGTAGCGATAAAATAGTTAAGTTTTGGAAGAATTTTGGTGACATAAAATATGCCATTAATCATAGTTTGACAATGGATTTTTCTAAACGGGATAATTTAATTGGTTGGTTGCGTTCTGATGATAAGGTTGAGAATAACAGTGAAATAAAACAGGCTTTAGAACAGAAGAAAAAACTTGTAGAACAATTAAAGGCTAAATTATTTAGATTAGAAACTTATAAACAATCTTATTCAAAATCTCAAGAAGAGGAATTTGAATTTGAAGTAGTTAAAGTTGATGCTGAGGGTAAAATATATGAACGTAAAAAACATAAAAATAAACAATATGTTGAAAATATCAATGACATAAATTTAGAGATGCTTTATATCCCGGCTGGGGAATTTATGATGGGTTCAAATGAACATGAATCTGAACAACCAATTCACAAAGTAACTATTAAACAACCGTTTTATATGGGTAAATATCCAATAACTCAAGCTCAATGGCAAGCTGTTATGGGTAATAATCCTTCTGATTTTAGAGGTAATAATAGACCAGTTGAACGAGTATCTTGGAAGGATGCGGTTAAGTTCTGTGAAAAAATTTCTTTATTAACTAAGCAAATCTATCGTTTACCTTCGGAAGCAGAATGGGAATATGCTTGTCGAGCTGGAACAACAACACCATTTTATTTTGGAGAAACTATAACAACTGATTTAGCTAATTATTGTGGTAATGGAACTTATGATTCGGGGGGCCTAAAGATAAATATCGTAAAGAAACAACCGAAGTAGGTATATTTCCATCTAATGCTTTTGGTTTATATGATATGCACGGCAATGTATGGGAATGGTGTACTGATGGTTGGCATAATAATTATAAAAATGCTCCAACTGATGGTTCAGTTTGGAAAAAAGATAATGAAGACAGAGTGCTGCGTGGTGGCTCGTGGTACAGTTATCCTGTCGATATTCGTTCCGCTTGCCGTTGCGACGACAGTAAATTCCTATTCTACGGAGACTCCAATATTGGTTTTCGGGTTGTGCGGACTTAAAGAATTTAATAGTTGCCAAAAGTTTTAAGGCAGACCTAGCAGGTTTCTGAAACCTGCTAGGTCTTAAACTTCGCTTTGCTTTGAACTCCGAATCTTAACTTAATAAATTTTCCTTTCCACTTTAACTTAAAAAATGAATACAGCAGGTTACAACTGGCAACAAATAATAAATATTGCTTTCCGACATAAACGGGAAATTATTTTAGCCAATACAATCGCATTTATCGCAACATTCTTAAGCGTACCAGTCCCATTATTAATACCATTACTAGTTGACGAAGTACTGCTCGAACAACCAGATATTTTAGTTAATTTTGTCAATTTGATATTCCCAACCAACTGGCACGGCCCAATCTTAACTATAACAGCCATCACCCTATTAGTAGTCATATTACGACTCATCGTACTAGGTTTAAGAGTATGGCAAATACGTCAATTTGCTGTCATTTCTAAAGATGTTATTTACCGCATCCGCAAAGATTTAATCGCTCAATTACAAAGAGTTTCCATGCGAGAATATGAAACCTTGGGGCGTGGCCAAGTAGTCTCCCACTTTGTAACTGATTTAGACAATATTGACCGATTTCTTGGAGTTAGCATCGGCAATTTTTTGGTAGCTGTTTTAACTATTTTAGGAGTTGCAGCAGTATTATTATGGATGCACTGGCAATTAGCTATTATAATACTATTAATCAATCCGTTAGTTATATATACCACCGTTAAATTAGGCCGCAAAGTCAGGATTTTGAAAAAAAAGGAAAATGCTTCTTATGCAGATTTCCAACAAAACTTAACCGAAACTTTAGAAGAAATTCAACAGATAAGAGCTTATAATCGAGAGCAACATTATTTAGGCAAAGTAATAACCAGTGCCAATCAAGTTAAAAATCATGCTATTGCTTATGCGTGGAAAAGTGATGTTGCTGGTAGACTATCTATTAATGTGTTTTTGTTAAGTTTTGAAATATTGAGAGCTGTCGGCATGTTGATGGTACTATTTGCAGATTTAACCATCGGCCAGATGTTTGCGGTATTTGGTTATCTCTGGGTTATGTTAACTCCAATTCAGGAAATAATCGAAATTCAGTATAGCTATCACAATGCAGACGCTGCCTTGCAACGAGTCAATAAATTATTTACTTTAGCTTGGGAACCAAAATATTCCAATAACATCAATCCTTTTGTAAATAAAACAACAAGTTCGGTTCAGTTAAAAAATATAAGTTTTTCCTACAACAAAACGGTTCTTAATGATATTTCGCTTAATATAAAGGCTGGCGAAAAGGTAGCTTTTGTTGGTTCAAGCGGTAATGGTAAAACTACCTTAGTACAGATTTTGATTGGTCTTAACACTCCTCAATTAGGTGAAATTCACTTTGATAATGTTCCAATCACAGAAATTGGTATGGATACGGTGCGACAAAATGTTATTGCTGTCCTCCAACATCCAGTTTTAAATGGAACTTTGCGTTCTAGCCTAACTATGGGAAGGGAAATAGCCGATGAAAAACTATGGCAAGCTATTGAAATAGCTCAGTTGACAGAAGTTGTTAAAGATATGCAAGCCGGTTTGGATACCATATTAGGTCAACGTGGAGTTAGGTTATCCGGTGGTCAACAACAGCGAGTTGCTATTGCAAGAATGATTCTTGCCAATCCAAAAGTGGTGATTTTAGATGAGGCAACTTCTGCTCTTGATGTGGAAACGGAAGCTAAATTATACGCTGCATTGAATAAATTTCTGCATGATAAAACCACCATTACCATTGCTCATCGTCTCAACACTGTTAAATCAGCAGACCGGATTTTTGTGATTGATAAAGGTAAAATAATTGAAGAAGGTAATCATACCAATTTATTGCAACAAGATGGTTTTTATGCGAAATTATATGATATTTAAGGATATAATGCCTCTATATTTTTTCAGATAAATAATTTCACTTAAAACCTACGAGGTTTCCAAAACTTCGCAGGTTTCATACGAATGTATCTTAATAAATGTCTATCTGATAGGTCTAGGAACTTTTATTTCTGCTTCAAAACCAACAAAGTTATATCATCAATTACCTTTTGTTTTCCAATATAATCCTTAACATCAGCAATAACAGCCTGTTGCACTTCCAAAGAGCTTCCCAACCAATTATTACTAACAATATTGCATAAGCGTTCCAAACCATACTGCTGTTCTTCAAAATTCTGAGCTTCAGTTATTCCATCGGTAAATAAAACTATGCCATCACCGGGTTGCAAAGTTATTTCCTGATGGGAAGTAAACTTAGTTATATCAGCTAACATGCCAACGGAAAAACCTAATTTAAGTGTATCAATAAGTTCAATTTCACCATTTTTTCGTACTAATAAAACTTCTTCGTGTTGTCCAGTTAATTGCAAAGTTCCATTTTGATAGTCCAACAATGATAAAGTGAGATTTTTATCTGTTTCCATCCGTTTGGCATTGTGATAAATAGTGCGGTTGATGATATTTAAAAACTGTTCTGGATTGTCAATACCGGCCAACAATAAAGCTCGCACTGTTGTTTGTACCATCAGCATCAATACCCCACTTTCCAAACCATGCCCAGTCACATCCCCAATACCAATTTTGATATGACCATCATGGTTCAGAACTTCATAATAATCGCCACCAATTTCATCAGCCGGTTCCATAAAACCAGCAATGTCTAAATTATCAATCTGTTGTAATTCTGCTTCTTTAGGTAACACTAGCTGTTGTAAATGTTTAGCCACATCTAATTCAGCACCCATACGTAAATTATCAGCAGTCAGAGTTTTCAAAGATAAATGAGTCTTAATTCTAGCCAACAGTTCTTCTTTGGAAATTGGCTTAACCATGTAATCATTTGCACCAGCATCTAAACCCTGAACTAAATCTTCTACTTGGTTCTTGGCAGTTAATAATAATATAGGCATTTCAACAGCTTGCCATTTTTTTCTCAGTTGATTTGTTACTTCATAACCAGTCATCTGTGGCATCATGACATCCAGTAAAATAACATCTGGTATAAAGCCATCATCTATGAATTTTAAGGCTTCAATGCCAGAAGTTGCTTGGATGATATTATAATTTTGCAAAGATAAATGGTTATGTAAAACTTGTAAATTAACTGGTTCGTCATCAACAATTAATACTTTGAAAGTAGTCGTAGTTAAACTTTCTGTATCATTTTCTTCATTAAGTTCAGTTATATCTGTGTGGGTTACAATTTTGCTCAATTTAGGTGGTTGTGCAGAAATAGGAACAGCCGATTCTTGTGAAGATGGTAAAGTAAAAATAAACTTTGAACCGATGCCTAAAACAGATTCTACCTGAATTTTGCCCCCATGTAATTCCACCAATTTTTTGGTAACTGCCAAACCCAAACCGGTACCGCCATATTTTCTGGCAGTAAAACCTTCAGCCTGTTCAAAAGACTCGAAAATTCTATCTAATTTATCGGCATGAATACCAATTCCTTCATCTGCAATTGTTATTTGTATTTGCTGTTCATTGATAGCTTGAGCTGAAATCGTTATGTATCCCTGCTCAGTGAATTTAATCGCATTACCAATCAAATTGTGTAAAATCTGTTGTAAGCGATTTTCATCAGCAAATACAGAAAGTAAGTCAAGTTTAACTTTATTAACAAATGTTATTTCTTTTTGAGCTATTAAAGGCTGGCTAAGAGTCAATACCATATCAACAATGGAATGTAATTCAAGTGGTTTTAATTGCAAACCTAAATCATGATGTTTTAACTTAGAGAAGTCAAGAATATCATCAACTAAAGAAGATAAACGTTTACCACTAGTTGCGATCATAGCAAGATTAGAACTAGTCCGTTTGTTTAATTCACCAGTAGCACCATCTATCAGAGATTCTGCTATACCAATAATCCCATTGAGAGGAGTGCGTAATTCATGGGAAGTATTAGCTAAAAATTCATCTTTCAGTTTATTTGCTTCTCGTAACGATTTTTCACGGGCTTGAATTTCATCACTCATGGTATTAAACGAATTAGCCAAACGACCTAATTCATCTTGTCGTTTCATGTCCAGTTGAATATCAAAATGCCCCTTGGTTATATGTTCAGTGGCATTAATAAGATGGTTAAGTGGTTTAGCTACTTGTTTACGTAACACTACAAATAACACTGTTATTTCAATCAGCAAGGAGAGAATACCCAAAACTAAAATAAAACTGGCAGTATCAAATGCTAATTTGGTAAGTAATGATTTGGGATAAACCGTGACAAAATACCAGTCTGGCCCCTCAATCTTTGTCACAGCAAGGTATTCGTTATCATTTTCAATAACAACTTTATCATCTGGACGATTTGTTACTGATTGGAAAATATCTGACAAATGTTTATCATCCGATTTAAGAAGATCAAATTCGCCACTTGCATCCATAATTTGATTCATGTGTTGAGGGTGTACAATGAGGCGACCATCTTCACGAAATATTATGTTATGAGTACCTTCAATATGATTGGCTATGGTTCTTTCGAATAGTTCATTAAGAAAGATATCATTTACAACAGTGGCAATATGCTTATCTGCTATATCAATTGGTGTATCGCAGGATATCATCCAAATTTTAGAAATTTTTTCGTAGAATAGTCCAGTACAAACAAATTCTCGTTCGGGATTATGTTTTTTATCAGCAATCCAGCCCCATTCTTCATCAGGTATATAAAGATCAGTAGTTGCTTCCTGAACCCAGGTTGGATATTCAGGCCAATAAACAGCTTCTATATTCTCAGGAGCAAAAATTCCTGTATCTTGAAAACGATTGTGCCAAACTTTGCCGTACAATGTTGCTAGTTTATAAAAAGTGAGTACACGCCGCCGAATATCTGCATCAATGGTTAGCGTTTCATCAACATAAACTCCAGCTTGTCGTGTGCCATCAAATATTTCTGGCCGATTTCTAATTACTCCATCTGGAGTTCTAACAAACAATCGATCAAATTCGGCTTTGGGGTCTTGTTCTCCTAATTTTTCCAGTTGCCACAATAATTCTTTTTTGAGTTCAAGATGGTTGTCTTTTGCTAGTAAAAACAAAGTACTTTCATATTTTCCTCGTTCACTAATGTATTTATCAAGCTGCTCGACAACCTGTGATTTTAAGTTAGACATGATGTGCCAATAGCTAACTAATGTCACAGCAATGATAATGAACGCTATTCTAACACCCATTTTAATAATGGTTGTACGAGTAAGCGATTGTTTGATTTGTTGAAATGGCATATATTACTCCTAATAAAGTTGTATTTAGTTTTAATTCTAATCAGGTTAAATTCAGCATAGGCTTGGATTATAATGAAATTCAAAAAAAATATGCTTAAATATGAGTAATTTAAATCAAATTAATAAAACATCTAATTAATTGATATTTAACATTTTTTAGTTTTTTTCATAATTCAAGTCCAGTACCTTGTATATTGGCTAAAATAGATTTGGAAAATTTTTGGGTAGTCCTGCAATATGTAGTGTTAAACCTACTACGTTTTTGAAACCTAGTAGTTTTTTTGGAGTAGCCACTACTTTCTATAGGACTACCAAAGATTAAATTTTAATAACTTATTTTAAGTATCAAAACAAATCAGAAAATCACCATGAATGAGATTAACATACTAAAAAATTAAAACAAAGTTGTAAGTAAAATTATTCCAAAAACAGATAGTCGAACAAATATATCTCCATTTGAATTTGTAATTGGTTTATTATTCAGTAATTTGGTAGGCAAAAAAAATATTTATCAAGTTTTTTAGACGCAAGCATTGCGTTTCTACAAAATGGTGGATTTCATTCTATCCACCCTACACTCGATATTTTTGACTTGTGTATAACGATGAGGAATATTTGTAGGGGTTATTATTTATTGGGTAGTCCTAATAGAAAGTAGTGATAGCTTCAAAAAAACTACTAGGTTTCAAAAACCTAGTAGGTTTAACACTACATATTGCAGGACTACCATTTATTGTAGGACTACCATAGTCGAGTTATACATTTTTTACTTTTTTACCTGTGGATAACGAGAAGTTACAGCAAATATATCCAACTATTTGATAGTTAAGTATTAAGTTTCACTTTTTAACTTAAAATAAGAAAAAAATTGGCATATTTAACAATCTATTGCTACACTCTTTAATATCTTAAACTTTAAATTAATGGAGACAGCAATGTCAATTTTACGTTCCATATTATATGGGATTATTTTATTAAGTTTTTCAACTCACGCTTTACAATTGAGTTTAGAATCTACTGATACTGGTACACAAATCATGGTAAGTAATGACCAAGATTTACATGATGTTGATGTGTATTTAGTATGGTTTAATTTAGATGCCGAAAAAGACATATTTAAGTCATTAATGGCATCTTCGAAATGGAAAAAAGGCTTATTACCAGTATATTCCAAACCTATTGATATAAGCTCGTTTGAATCGTTCAAAGCTGCTGATTTCGATGAACCTTGTCCAGAAGATCAGCGTTGTTTTTTAGCTTTGGTAGCAGTTGAGGCTGGTGAAAATCCAGTTGATAGTGAATCTTGGCAAGCTTCCACCTTATTGCCATTGAGTTTAGCAGCAGGTAGAGAGCGTTTACCGGGCCAACAATTCTTTTTAGCTAACGACTATGTTAATCGTTATAACTTACCAATGGGAGCTATTGATGAATCTGCTCCTGAAGATGGTGGTATGGAGGTTGTTAGCCCAGCATTATCTCCAACTAGTGATACAGCTAAAACAACAGAAGCTGGGGCCGATATAACCACTGAAAAACCTGATATTTTTCGTTTAGTTGGAAATAAATTATTATATGCTAATGAAGCAGCTAAAAGATTTCAAGTTATTGATGTATCAGATGTTTCCAATCCAAGTTTAATCGGCTGGACCGCTTTATCCGGTAATCCAAAAGAACTGTATGTGCTGAATGACTACTATATATTGTTGCAAATTAATTATGATGGTGGTTTCGATGAGCCAAAAACTGAATTAATTGTTTTACAACAAGGTGATGGTAATATTTTAAATACCGTGCAGGAGATGAGCATACCCGGAAGATTTATTGAGTCACGGCGACGAGGTAATTTTATTTATAGTGTTAGTCAAGAGTATAGCCATAATAACTATGGTTTCAAAGAAGAAGAATGTGCAGTTTGTAATTCTGTTGCTAGTATTAATAACAAAAATCATTTAACTATTAATGTATTAGAGCTAAAAGAAAATGGCAAATTAGAGTTAGTTGATGAAACCAAAATTCTCGGTTATTCTCCACAGATAGCTATTTTCTCAGATAATTTGGTGATTGCTAATCATAATCCTGAAGAGGAAAAATGGCAAACTACCCAAATTCAAGTATTTGATTTAACTCAATCTGATCCGTTAGTTGAATTTCCACAAGTAAAAGTACCCGGTCAAGTACCATCAGAATTTCATTTAAGTGTTTTAAATCAACAATTACGGGTTGTTTATGGCCCAGAAGATCGTACCGATGGTAGCACTTTAGCTATTTATAATTTGAGTCCACAAGCAGTTAGTTTAGTTGGTAAAGTTGATAAGATAGCTCCGGGTGAAGGTTTATTTGCTACTCGATTTGTCAATGATACAGCTTATGTGGTGACTTACGAACGGACTGATCCATTGTGGGTTATTGATCTCAGTGATTCTTCCAATCCAACGATACTTGGTGAATTAATAATACCCGGTTGGTCAGAAAAAATGTTCTTCCATGAAAATCGTCTGTTTGCAGTTGGTATAGATGATCAGGCTAAGGAAAATGAGGAATTTAATCGGGCAAGAAGAGTTGCTGTTTCTCTATTTAACGTTGAAGACCCTACCAAGCCAACTTTAATAAATCGCATAACTCCTTTAGTTGGTCAAACCTCTCATAGTTGGTCACCAGCATTAGATGATGAAAGAGCTTTATTATTGAATTGGCAAGATTCTTTTGCTGCTTTGCCGATAAATTCATGGTATCAAAATAGTAACAATCATTTACAAATTGTATCATTTGCTGACGATAAGTTGAAAGATGTTGGTTTATTGTCAACTCCAACTGATCTGCAACGTAGTTTAATGCTAGATTCCAATATATTAGCTGGCTTGGGCAATCAATCTTTAGTTACTTTGAGCTGGGGAGTTGATAAAAAACCAGAAATATTAGCTGAATTAGAATTGGCTACTAATTTGACTTGGTTGCAGCAAGAAAATGGATATTTGTGGAGTGCGGCAAGAGGCAATCAAGGTTATCATCGTTTTTATCGTTACAATACCAATGATTTGGAAACTCCAGAACAGAATTGGTCATTAATGAAAGGCGATAGCTGGTCGTTAAAGAGAGGCTATAACAATCTGGTGACGGATGATGCAATGGTAGTATTTTATAATCAATATGAAGAACCTTTAGGGATTCAAATATTGGATAAAAATACTGGAGAATTATCTCCTCCACTACAATTGTTCAAAAATGCAGCAAGTCACGAAAAGCAAGGTATACCAGCCGATGATGTATGGTATGACCGCCGTTCACCTTTGTTGCACGAAGGAATATTATATATTGCCGAGCAACGGTCTTTCAAACCAAGTCCTAATATGATATTGCCTATGCCTGAAAAAGATTATTGGCAATCACAGTGGATATTAAGAAGTTGGAACTTGCAAGCTAATGAGTCAATGGAAGCACCTATACGATCAATTCCGGGTGAACCATTGGCAATAACGGCATCTGGTGATTTAATAACTAAAGAGTGGAGTGAAAATAAGCAGCAACGTTTGAATTTGTTAGCATTGAAAGAAAATAATGCAGTGTTACTTGGGGATTATTATTTGCAATGTGATGGTTATTCAACATTTATGTGGGCTGATAATACGTTGTATACAAGTTGTCGCAATGAACCTGATTATAATGAACCAATTCGACTTGATGAACCGATGCTGATAGAAACAATGTCTGATGAAGCATCTTCGGATGAAGTTGAGGTTGCAGAAGTTAAGTCAACAAGAGATTCTCAGGATCAGCCAGTTGAAGAGTTTGTCCCAACCACTCAAATAACACAGTTGAGTCCAACCGATAAAGGTTTTGTTGAAGTTGGTAGTTGGACTTTTCCTAACTGGGTTAATTTACAATCTGCAATTGATGGAGTTGTGTTATTAAGTTTAAATAATTATTGGCCATATCATTATGCTTCGATGGGGAAATTATCAATAGCTCCTATACATGAATCTGATTGCAATGTTTATCAGTTAATTCCTGAACAGGAACCGGTATTGCTGAAAAATTTGGAAACTTGTTTCTATAATAATGATGGAATGGTGATGACTCCTGAGCAAATTTGGACAGCCGAAGGGTATGCTGGTATTAAAAATACTAAATTTTAATTTTTTGTTCCCAGTATTTTATGTCTCATCGTTATACACAAGCATTTAAGTATTTGAAATGAAAATATATTATGTAGGGTGGGTAGTAACGAAGTGGAAACCCACCGAACCTTCAAAATGGTGGATTTCATTTCATTCTATCCACCCTACATTTGTTACTTTTGACTTATGTATAACGATGAG
>JAUCGL010000003.1 GCA_030378105.1 Candidatus Halobeggiatoa sp. HSG11
TATCGTTAGATGATTTAGGTGATGATTCATCAGATGACTTATCATTGGATGCCGATTCATCAGAAGAAGATTTATCTTTAGATGATGATGACCTATCTTTAGATGATTTAGGTGACGATTCATCAGATGACTTATCCTTAGGAGATGATGACGACTTATCACTGGATGCTGATTCTTCAGAAGATGATTTATCTTTAGATAATGATGACCTATCTTTAGATGATTTAGGTGATGATTCATCAGATGACTTATCCTTAGGAGATGATGACGACTTGTCATTAGATGCTGATTCTTCAGAAGATGATTTATCTTTGGATGATTTAGGTGATGATTCATCAGATGACTTATCCTTAGGAGATGATGACGACTTATCATTGGATGCTGATTCCTCAGAAGAAGATTTATCTTTAGATGATGACCTATCATTAGATGATTTAGGTGATGATTTGTCCTTAGGAGATGATGACGACTTATCATTGGATGCCGATTCTCCAGAAGAAGATTTATCTTTAGATGATGACCTATCATTAGATGATTTAGATGATGATTCATCAGGAGATAATGAGTTATTATTAGATAATTTGGATGACTCAGAACCACAAGGTATAGAAGATGATGATCTAGATTTGAGTGCTTTAGGATTAGATGATGATGCAGAACCTAATGATGACAACTTAGATGCTTTATTAGGTCAATTAGATACCAGCGAAATGTCAGATGAAACAGGAACTGATAATACAAGTTCTGGAGATGAAATCAACAGTCAGTTTGATCTAGCTCAAATGTTTATAGATATGGATGATAATGATACAGCTCGTGGTATTCTTGATGAAATAATACAAAATGGTAATGATGAACAAAAGCAAAAAGCTCAAACAATGATGGCAACTATTTAATAAATTGCATCCAGTTATACGTCTTCTTTGCTTCTTGTTATTGGTTGTTGGATTAATGACAGCCAATAACATTTTGTTTATTATTTTAGTAATATCACTATTTTTTATTTATAAATGTTCTTTAATCTCTGTTTTTCCTACTTTAAAACGCTTACGATGGCTATTTTTTTCTATATTAATTCTAAATTTATTTTTTAATTCTAGTAGTGGTATTGTTAACTTATTGATAGCAATTGAAAAAGTAATTGTATTAATAACTATAGTATTAGCAGCTCATTTATTTATAATTATCACCAAAACTCAAGAAATTATTGCCGCCCTACAATGGTGGTTATTACCACTAACTATGCTAGGTTTTCCAACCGAAAAACTGTCAGTACGCATTGCCTTAGTGCTTGATACCGTTAAAACAGTACAAAGTTTTTATAACAATACAACTTCAACTATCACCAATAAAATAACTGAATTATTTGCAGAAATATTAGAACACGCAAATACAGTTCCTTTACAAACTTTAGAAATTCCTGAGTTACCACAACCACCATTATGGCAGTGGATTTATCCATTAACCATGCTAGTTTTAATATTTAAATAATGACTATTTATAACAATTTTAATTACGATCATAAAACAGAAGCAAAAATTGGAATTTTATTAGTAAATTTAGGTACTCCAGAGGCTCCAACTCCATCAGCATTACGAAATTATTTAAATGAATTTTTGGCAGACCCTAGAATAACTGAATTACCGCGTTGGTTATGGTGGCTGATTTTACACGGAATCATTTTACGGACTCGCCCTAAACATTCAGCAAAAAAATATCAGAATATTTGGACGGAATCTGGTTCGCCTCTATTAGAAATTAGTAAAATCCAATTACAGGAGCTTCGACAAGCAATACAGGCAAATTTTGAAATACCTACCAAAATTGTATTAGGTATGCGATATGGAAATCCTTCAATAGCAACCGGCTTAGAAGAATTACGACAAGCCAATGCAAGATATATTTTAATATTACCATTATATCCACAATATTCCTCTACTAGTTCTGGTTCAGTTTTTGATGCAGTAAGCAAAGCTTTAAAAGGTTGGCGTTGGATACCCGATATAAGATTTATTTCTCATTACCATGATCATCCAACTTACATCCAGACTTTAGTTATCCAAATCAAAAAATATTGGACTGAACATGGAACACCGGATAAATTACTATTTTCCTTTCATGGCATCCCTAAACGATTCTTTTTAAATGGTGATCCTTATTATTGTGAATGCCAAAAAACTGCTAGATTAGTAGCAGAGCAACTTGATATACCATCGCAAGTAGTATTTCAATCAAGATTTGGTCGAGAAGAATGGCTTAAACCTTATACTGACGAAACATTAATTGCACTTGGTAAGGCCGGATTAAAAAGGGTGGATGTGGTATGTCCTGGTTTTGCAACGGATTGTTTAGAAACTTTAGAAGAAATTGATAAAGAAAATAGACAGAATTTTTTACAGGCTGGAGGTAAGGAATTTCACTATATTCCTGCGTTGAATGATAGTTCTGGACATATTCAGCTATTGTTAGAATTAATAACTCAACATACTCAAGGCTGGAATCCTACAACAAATACTAATCAGCAATTTGAAATATTTACCAAACATAAAAAAACCTCGCAAATTTAATTACGAGGTTCTTTAATAAAAAATATTTACAGTATAAAATCAAATTAGAAAGATTGTCTAATACCTAATACAGCGATATCTTCATCACGATAGTCATTATCACTATCAGTTTGACGATAACCTAAGTAAACTTGTGAACGTTTGCTAAAGTTGTATTTAACACCAACAGCCCAACTTAAAGCATCTTCATCCATAGAAGTACCATCAACATCTACCATTCTGTTCTTATCATCTATATCAGAACTATAAGCACCAATCCATGCAGCAAGAGTCATGTTATTCATGGTAGCTTGAATAGAACCAATGATGTAATTACCACCATCTGGATTGTTATCAAAATGACCCATTTCAGCTTCTTCGTATTGAAGACCAACTTTCAATCTGTTATCAAGCTTAAATTGACCACCAACTTTCCAGTTACCAAGACCATCATCTTCTTCTCTAGCGGCCTCTCTAGCATCTGCTTCATCGCTTGTAATATCATCTTGAATTTCATCTACAGCATCTTTAACATCATCAATAGCATCATCAAAGGTATCTTTAATATCTAAATCAGTGTAAGAAGCACTAGCCCACATAGCAAAACTTGGAGCTTCATATCTTAATTCAAGTAAACCAGCACCATCCATATCAGCTGCGTCATCAACTACGCCTTGGATTTTAAATACAAAACCACCAAAATGAACGCCTAATTCAAGAGCACCATCAACGAAACCTTCATTAGTCAAACCATTGCTATCAGAAACTTTTGCATTAGTATTAACCAAGAATTTTCCATTTTGCCCTTCAGTTACACTGTGATAACGATTACCACTCATACCACCAGCAGTACCACTAGCTTGTAAGGAAGTATAAGACCATGGGTCAATAAGTGTACGAGATGATTTATAAGCACCAGATAGGGTTCCATAACGGAAATAAAAATTTTGACTCTTTAAGCCTACCCAAACTGGTTTTTTACCGGTCAAACCTTTGTTATTGGAAGTATTGAAACCAACTTGATACTGTCCATTAGCTGTTATACCACTAGTACCTAATTTTTCGTCAAATTGAAGCAATATGTTGCTAGGACCATAATTAGTGATAGCACCACCTTCATCGTAAGTACGGGTTTGACGGCTCATATCATTAGTTTCTTGTGAACCATCAGTACGATAAGCATTGGTCTCGTCACCACCTGCAACTTCCCAACTACCAATTTCAGCTTGAATTAAACCTGACAATCTGACATCAGCTTGGGATGCCATAGGCACTACTAAAGCAGTAGCAACTGCTAATGTAAGTATTTTCCGATTCATTTAAAAATCTCCGATTTTGTTTAGCACTATAATCAATTATTCATATTGAAGTTATATTCTTCAAATATGCCATAACTTTTCAAACTTAAGAACTTGAATTCTAAATAGTTTATTAATTAAGTAAAACTGAAGTCTTAGACCCCTTAAACCTTAACATAGCTGTTTGAACTAGATATATTAAGTTATTGTTCAATATGTTGAAACACTTTAACCCAAAAAGAATAAAAATGCAACACTTTGTAGAAAAAAAACAACAAATATTTTTTTGTGGTAAAAATAACACAGTTTTTTATTTAACTGATTTTATCGGTGGTTATTCATATTCAATTCTTTCAAAATTAAAACAACTTCAACATGGTATAATGTGAAAAACCATCTGTTTCGCTGAAAAATTGATTAGCTAACGGAATATGAGCGTTTCGTGGACATCATAAAATTTCCGTGAAATTCCTTAAAAAAACTTGCAGAATTAACAATTCAATATATGCTTTCATACTATACTTTTTCAGATAAATAATTTCACTTAAAACCTACGAGGTTTCTAAAACCTCGCAGGTTTCACACGAATGTATTTTTATGAATGTCTATATAGATATATTTTCCTGTGGAAAGTATCTGTCTTTAAATTGAATTAAAAAACCATATAAATTTATAATTAATCTTGTGATTGGCATGTATAATTCAACTATCAAATTTTTTGCCTCAACAATAAATTAACTTTGCTACCAACATTCAGTTATATAATATAGTTAAAATAACTCTGAATACCTATCAAATGTTCTTATCATTCATCAAGTCACATAATTTCTTATTAGCTATTTAAATAATGTCCAAATATCAAAAACGTTATATAACAATACGTAATGTTACTTTAGTTGGAGTGCTTGGTAATGTTCTGATGACTATTATTAAATTAGGAGCCGGTTTTTATGGCAAATCACAAGCTTTAATAGCAGATGGAT
The DNA here is from genome assembly GCA_030378105.1 of Candidatus Halobeggiatoa sp. HSG11. Classification (GTDB taxonomy): domain Bacteria; phylum Pseudomonadota; class Gammaproteobacteria; order Beggiatoales; family Beggiatoaceae; genus DRQV01. The sequence continues at coordinate 4,828 of JAUCGL010000003.1, forward strand.
TACATTCATTATCAGATTTGATAAGTGATGGAGTTGTATTAGTTGCCGCCAAATATGGAACCGCTAATGCTGATATAGATCATCCTTACGGTCACGCCCGTTTTGAAACCTTAGCAACGGTAATAATTGGGGCTTTATTAATTATGGTGGCAATTGGCATGTTCATAGATGCAAGTAGGCGTTTGATAGCTCCAGATTTATTACTGCATCCCAGTAAAATAACTCTTTTTGTTGCCACTTTATCAATTTTAGTCAAAGAAGCTCTGTACCAATATACCACGCATATCGCTAAAAAAATCAATTCTAATTTGTTACAGGCTAATGCTTGGCATCATCGTAGCGATGCTATTTCGTCAGTTATTGTTTTAATAGGTATAGCTGGTAGTATTTATGGTTTTCCTTGGTTAGATGCGGTGGCAGCAATTGGAGTTAGTTTTATGATTGCTCATGTTGGTTGGTCATTAGGTTGGGGAGGCGTAAGCGAGTTAGTTGATACTGGTTTAGATAGTCAGCAATTGGCTAATATTAAACAAATAATTAAGTCTACTGATGGCGTTGTGGCATTACACGAATTACGCACTCGTAAAATGGGTGGGACTAATATTTTAATTGATGTGCATATAATAGTTAATTCACGTATAACTGTATCTGAAGGTCATCAAATTGGTGAAAAAGTACGTAGTAATTTAGAGAATGAAATAAAAAATATTAAGGATGTATTGGTACATATTGACCCAGAAAATGATGAAAGGACAAGCAATACCAATTTGAATTTGCCATCACGAGCTGAAATAATGAAACGTTTGCAGCAGGAAATAGTTTCTATTGAATATATTAACTTACATTACTTATCTGGCAAAATTATAGTAGATGTCTATGTAGCTTTGCCAACAAATATACAAGATATCCAAGCTATATCTCTGCATTTTACCAAATTAGTTGCCAATGAACCGGATATTGAAGCTGTTAATGTTTATTATCATTAATGAGTTTGGTAGAAATTTCATGATGCAAACGGAAAGTCCATATTCATTGAAACTCTTTGGTAACTAGACTGAAGATAAAATATTGAAAATCACAATAGATAAACTTGCCGCTTATTAATGGATGCTCTTTTATCCTTGCATCAGAAATTATTAGTTTACCAACAAGGGAGCTTAAATTTGGAAAGCATTTTCGGTCATGTGTTGAACCAGAAGTTATATCAAAATAGTAAAGCTTTCCGGTTAAAATATCAAAGCAAATATGAAGTTTCACACTTGCAATTGTACTTGCCACTAAGAAAATCATCTGTTACGAACCATCCCAAAGAGTAAAAGAACTTGAATCTATTACTTGCAATTCCTGTTATATTTAATTGTTATAATACTCGACTATCAAGTTTTTTAAACTACTCTATATTGTACAATGCAGAGCGTTGTGGCAGGCATTTCCAACCAGAGGTCTCATCGTTATACACAAGTATTTAAGTGCTTGATTTTATGTAGGGTGGGTATTGAAATTTCAGACTCGTAGTGATAGAATTATAATTAATTTAATAGGAATGATGGTATCAATGAGTATTGTAGTCAAATTATTCTTGACAGTTTAAAAAAAATTTTAGTGGGATTTCAATTACTTTAAAATAAGGTTAAATCAATGGCAAAAAATTTTCTTACTCCGGCAGAAACGGCTCAATCGTTTATTGTAATTGGCGATTATAAAACTAAAATGCCAGTTTCTAAAATATTGGTATCATCATTTTTAGCTGGAGCATATATTGCTTTTGCAGCTCAGTTGATGACTACAGTCACTCACGATATGGCTGGATATTTTGGAGTTGGCTTTAGCAGTTTTATTGGAGGTAGCGTATTCGGTATAGCTCTCGTACTTGTTCTGGTAGCTGGTTCCGACCTCTTTACAGGTAATACTTTACTTTCTATGGGATGGTTAAACAATAATTTAACTACCGGCCAAGTTTTGAATAACTGGTTTTTAGTATATGTTGGTAATTTTATTGGAGCATTATTTTTGCTTTGGATGATGTTTTCCAGCGATATTTGGTCAGGGCATGATGGTCAAATAGGAGCTCATGCGGTAGCTATAGCGTATAAGAAGACGCATCTCACCTTTATGGAAGCATTTACAAGGGGAATTGGTTGTAACTGGTTAGTTTGTTTAGCTGTAGTTATTGTTGCTGCTGGACAAGATACTGTTGGTAAAATTCTTGGGGCATGGTTCCCAGTTATGGCGTTTATTGCCAGTGGTTTTGAGCATTGCGTGGCTAACATGTTTATTATTCCGGCTGGTTTGGTTGCTAAATTAGACCCTAAAGTCGCAGAAACTGTTATAGCTAATCATCCAACTTGGGATTTAAATTCTTTAAATTTCTATTCATTTTTTGTAAATAATTTAGTTCCAGTTACTTTGGGTAATATATTTAGCGGAGCTGTATTAGTTGGTGGAATTTACTGGTACTTATATGTTAAAGATGCCAAAGCAAGCTAGTGGGTAATCCTAGATAAAGTAGTGATAACTCCAAAAACCTGCTAAGTATCAAGTACCTAGCAGGTTTAATACTACATGTTGTGAGTACTATCCATAATCCTTCCTTAACATAACTGTTCTTCAAAAATTTTCAATGCAACAGCCAGTATCCAATCAGCAAGATAACTACCAACAGATTAATAAATCCACCCAAAATAACAAACATATCAAAGCCATTTAAACGTTGCCACCATTTTGCTTCAGTTGTATCAACCATAATTATTTTCGCTCCGAACGTTGACCCCTAACCACTATTATTCCTAGAAAAAAGGTTAAGAAACCAATCCCTAAGGGTAGCCCATACAATTTACCGTAATTAATTTCCGGCGGTAATACCAACCAATACCAACTAGTTAATGTATGTTTAGAACCAATTTCACCATTATTACCATCCCAATTGGCAAAAGAAATCGGTACAAACTGTCCATTAGTTAATATCACATCACCAACATCACCACCACCACCACCAGTTAAAGGCCGTTTCATCAAAATTTTCCACTGACCATTGAGCCATTTACCATTTGCTGTCAATGTCTTATCCTCTGAACGTGGTTGAAGTTTTTTATCAGGCCCAGTTCCATCAAAAATCATAGATTTAGCAGCAATTTCTGGCTCAATACTACCAGCATTCCAATAATAAATTGTGGTTGGATGTTTGCTGTCACCGTGTCGATATAAAGGTTTTTCTACCATTGGTACTGTTGCAAATGCTCCTGCTTTAGGAACCTGAATTGCAAACGCATCTGAGTACATCTCCAAGTATTCATCATGAATCTGCGTAGCAACTGGTTCACCGGGCCGACTATCAGTTCTATCATCCACTTCTAACAGAAAAGCTATCTCTTGCTCATTATACAAAACTCGCACCGTAACAGTTTCATTTAATGGCGTAAATAATCGCTCGTCTTTGATAAGATTTGGAACTAAACGTAATGTAGTTGCTGTTGCATTATCCCAAGCTGGATTACTGGTATCAGTCGGCAAAGCTCCTGCAATCTTAAGTCCTTTAATAACTTCACCTTTTGAATCTTCTCGCAATGAATAAACATAATTAGCAATATGCCAACGATCTTCTAAACTCACTGGGTCTGTATCGCCACTAGTTGAACGATGAGCTGGCATAGGAGTACTGAAAATACCAATGGACAGCCGTCGATAAATATTGCGGATGGTTTCTGTGCGACTCTCTTCATCAGTACCTTCAACATAACTGGCTCGCCAAGTCCATGGTTGGGTTAAATTACGTGGCCAAATTCTATTACCCCAGTCATCGGCCAATTGTTTACCAGAAGTTATGTTGCCTCGGCCAGTTTCACCATGACATTGAGTACAGGTTTTCTCAAAAGCTACCTTACCTTTCGCAATAGATTCCTCAGAATAAGCCACCTGTCCAGTTATTGGTTCTTCCTCAGTTATACGAATAAAATTATCCTTGAGATAATGCCCATCATCATCAAAGTCTTCATCTTCATCAGCATCTTCTGGAGTCCAAGTGCCGGCAATATCAAAACGTTTGATAACCGGAATCAAAGCGGCTATTTGTTCATCACTAAGTAGACTTGCCCAACCCGGCATTCCAGTACCTTGCAAGCCATGTTTGATAGTGCTTATTAAATCTTCATCACGAGCTGGCATTTCACCGGGAGAAGTCTTATATTTGAACGCTCCCAATGTAAAATCACGTGGTCTTGGATATAGAAAATCAGCCGCTGGTCCGTCACCAGCACCTTCTTCACCATGACAGATTGCACAACGAAACTGGTAAATTTCCGTTCCATCCATCTTGGTACGTTGAATTTGAATTTTGTCTTTCATGTTAGTCACTTGCTTGGAAATATCCGGGTCCCACATACGTGGCACTTGTCCAACATAGTCATAGAGAAAAGTTATAATTTGCCATACTTCAGTTTCATTCAACATTTCATGCCAAACTGGCATTGCCGAATTCCAAGGTGTTCCTTCTTTTGGTAAGCCGGGACCACCAGTTGTGATACGCCAAAATAGGAAAGCTTCTTGTAACTGGGCAATAGTACCAACATCTTGAAAATTAGCTGGAATAGGATTAAAACCAGTTGCAAACGGCCCATCGCCATCTAACAAATCACCATGACAATAAAAACAGTTTTTAAAATATGCTTCTTGGCCAGATTGTACTGCTGTTTGATATAGTTCATCTGCTTGCTTGGTATCAGTTTGAGCTAATACTTCAGTCCGAATTGGATTTTCCAGAGTAGTTAAATTATAGGATTTATTATAGACTTTAAGATTTGATGGTGGAGCTGGATGCACTTGCCGCAATTCCACTGGTGATTCAAGCGATGGTTTGAATATGTTGTAAGTTGTGTAGCCAACTAATACTGGAATTGATAGCAAAAAAAACCAGCGAATCAACCATTTGTTATCGTCTCGAACTACCGCCGCAATTGGGGCTTTAAATTCATTCCAACGCCGTTCTTCAAACGAAAAATATAGCAACACTCCAATAATGGTGATGAGCATAAACTCAATCATTAATGATTTGGGTAATAATGGTGGAAAGGCATTGTCAAATATAAGGTAAGCTCCAACAATTACTAAAACTGCCTGCCAAAATGCTGTGATTTTTAATTTATTCATATTTTGAAAATTTGATAGTCCTAAATAAAGTAGTGATAGCTCCAAAAAAACTGCTAGGTCTCAAATACATAGAAGATTTAACACTACATATTGTGGAACTACTCCTTTTTGTACCATAGAAGATTCGGTGGGTTTCCACTTCGTTTCTACCCACCCTACATAATCATTGCCATTTACGTTAAGAAAATTGATTGGGGTAACCACAAGATATTGTCCTTACAAACCATCATTTAACGTAGGGGCAATCCTTTATGGTTGCCCTTAACACACTAAAGCGATAAATAAAGTGTTACCCACCTCCAAATAACTATTTAAATAAGGAAAATTACCTTTCTTTTGTTACTCGCAATAATTCATCAAATGTAGTATCTCCAGCAAGTAAACGCCTAACTCCATCTTGATATATAGATTGATTATTAACATAATTTTCTAATTCATGCTGCCCAACATTATCATGGATCATATTGCGTAAAGTAGTATCCACATTAACCAGTTCATAAATTCCAGTTCGACCTTTATAACCAATTGAATTACAATCAGAACAACCTTGAGATTTATAGAGTTCAGGAACTGTTGTTAAATTTAATTCTGCTATTTCCACCGAATTTGGGATATATGTTTGTTTACAATTTGGGCATAATAAACGAATTAAACGTTGAGCCATCAAACCAATCACACTTGATGCAAGTAGGAAAGGTTCAACTCCCATGTCTCGCAACCGAGTTATAGCACCTATGGCAGTATTGGTATGCAAAGTTGACAGGACTAAATGACCGGTTAGGCTGGCTTGGATAGCTATTTGGGCAGTTTCCACATCTCTTATTTCTCCAACCATAACCACATCCGGGTCTTGCCGTAATATAGCTCGCAAACCTCTTGCAAAGGTCATGTTCACCTTAGTATTAACTTGAGTCTGTGCGATTCCATCCAGATAATATTCAATTGGGTCTTCAACCGTCATTATGTTACGGCTACGGTCATTTAAATGGTTAAGCATGGCATACAAGCTAGTTGTTTTACCAGAACCAGTGGGCCCAGTTACCATAAGCACACCATAAACTTTTTGCAATAAAATCTGTAAATTAGCTAATATTTCCTCCGACATACCAATCTGTTTTAAATCCAAGCGGCCAGCTTGCTTATCTAATAAACGTAAAACCACTCGTTCTCCATGTCCAGATGGAATTGTTGACACTCGCACATCAACCGCCCGACCAGCTATTCGCAGTGAGATACGTCCATCCTGAGGTAATCTCTTTTCTGCAATATCTAATTTAGCCATAACTTTGATACGGGAAATTAATAGTGGAGCTAAAACTCGTCGAGGCTGCAATACTTCTCGCAAAACTCCATCAGTCCGAAATCGTACCACTAACCTTGATTCAAATGGCTCAATATGAATATCAGAAGCATTTTCTTTAATCGCTTCAGACAATAAGGCATTGATTAAGCGAATTATCGGAGCATCGTCAGCAGTTTCCAACAAATCCTCTGGTTCGGCAAGCTGTTTAGCAACCTGAGATAAATCTAGTTCATCTCCTAAACCTTCCATCATTTGGCTGGAAGTTGCTTCATAATTTTTAGTTAGCAAGAGATCAAATTTTTTGGAAGAAATTGCTTGTAAATTTAATGGTATACTTAAAAAACGCCGTACTTCAGTTAAAGTTTGATGAGTTATATTAGGACGATAATATATAGTATTTGGCTGAGAAAATATAACACCATGCCGTTTAGCAAAGCTGAATGGAATTGAATTCATATTATATTAACTTAATTATAATTAATCAAACGTTTAGGGGTTACTTTACCATCTTCTAAAACTTGTCCAATTCCTAAAAATAGTTCTCCACTAAATAATTGTACCCAACCATCGGCAGGAGCTTGGGAAGTTTGGACTGCTTGACCTTGTTTAATATAATAAGCAAGTTCTGTTGATAAATCGACTTTGGGCCAGTGTGAAATTGCTGTTTGCATAGGAATTAATAGTTTATCCAGTTCTTCCATACTGGTTTGCTGTTCTAAAGTGGCATAGTCCACCATATCCCAATAATTACCTACTCCAATTCGATGTAAACGACTAACAAAAGCTCCACAACCCAGTGCTTCACCTATGTCTTCTGCTAAAGTACGAATATAAGTTCCTTTAGAACAATGGACTTTTATGGACAGGTAGTTGTCAATTAAGCTTTGAATTTCAATATCATAAATCGTTATAATACGAGCTTTACGTTCTATGGTTTTGCCTTGTCTAGCTAATTTATACAAAGGTTGTCCTTGATGTTTCAAAGCCGAATACATAGGAGGAATTTGTTCACTTGAACCAAGGAATGACTGGACAGCTTTTTCAATTTGCTCATGGGTTATGTTGTCGGTGGGTCGGGTCTGTAAAATTTCACCTTCACTATCTCCGGTTAATGTTGTTGCACCTAATGTTAAGGTGGTTTCATAATATTTGTCAGCCATTAATAGAAAGTTGGATATTTTGGTTGCCTCGCCTAAACAAATGGGCAATAAGCCACTTGCGAGTTTGTCTAAGCTACCTGTATGGCCAGCTTTGCGAGCTTGAAATAAACGTTTAACTCGCTGTAAAGCGGCGTTTGAGCTAACATCAATTGGTTTGTTGAATAGTAGAATTCCATTAACATTTCTTTTAAGCATTATTGGATTGGTAGTTTATTAAAATTTTATACATAATGTTTAAGTGTAGGTTTTGATGTGTTTTGTGGTTGATTTTCTGAAATTAATAGTTTGAAATTTATAACAAATATGTCGTGTGCAATTTTCAAAAAACAACTATTGTTTCGTGAAGTTGTTATTATTTGGTGAAATGTTACTATTATCAGAGGTAAGTTGCAAATATTTCAGTTCATTTGTTGATTTAAATAACTTTTAATTGTCAGACACAAGGCTGCTCAAACTCACTGTTAAGCAGAGAAATTAAATAGCTAACGTGATTGTGATGTTTGTTTGGATGATTTTGAAATTGCTTGTATTTAAGGTACAATATATATTTACGTTGTAATTAAATCGGTAGATACTTTAAATTAGTAAAGTTAATTTTTAAGGAAAACAATATGCACATAATCAAAACTATATTAGCAATTCTATTGACCACAGCTTTTATCACAATTGCTAACGCTGAAGAAAATAAATATCATCTTACTATAAATGTCATTCCTTCTGATGCCAAAATAAGAGTGATGAATATTAAACCAAAATATCAGCATGGTATTATGCTTAAATCTGGTAAATATGATGTTAAAGTAACTCGTTCTGGTTATGAATCAAAACGGTGGTGGATAGAAATTGAAGCTACTGATTTAACAGTGGATGTCGTTCTGAATAAGTTAGGAACAAAGAAAAATATTAATTCTAATAAAGATGATGTAGGTAACTTTGCCTTATGGGAGTATGCCTTACAATTGCGGAAAAGTAAGCCAGATTTATTTGCAGAAGCACAAGGTGTTTTATTATTGAAAATAGAAGCTGATTCACAGGCTGAAAAAAGAGGATTACGAAGTGGAGATATTATTATTGCCTACGCTGGGCAAAAAATTAATTCGATTAGTCAACTTAATAATTTAATTTATACCAATGCTGATAAAAAGAGGGTGAAATTACGCTTTATTCGTGCTAATACTGTTAAAACTGTGAAGTTACACGGTGGTAAATTTGGTGTTAAGTTAGCGACTAGCATAACAGAAACTTTTTCTCTGGTTGAATGGTTTGAAACTGAATTTCTTATAGCTTTACAACAAACTCAAAATGGTGAAAAAATTAATCAACTATTTATAGATAATCCTCATTTAGTTGAACTATATCAAATTTTATTAACCAGTTTAGTTGAAATAGGTAATAAAGAAGATGCAGAATGGGCTGGTAATATGATAAAAGTAACAGAAGAAGTTTTTAAAAATCTGTACTTACCACCTTCTTATCTTACTGTTGTTCAATTATTTGAAGAAAGTGCAAAAGCTTCTTTGTCTGGTGACAATACCAAAGCTTTAAAAAAACTCCAATTGGGACTAAAAAAAGCACAAGAATTAAACCATCAATTTTATATCACTCAATTTCTAAAAGGTATTGGATTATTTCACTATACACTAGAACAATATCAAAAATCTTTAGAATATTTTGAAAAAGCATCAATTGCTAGTCGTGATATTGATAACATAAATATTTTTGGAGATAGCTTATATTTTATTGGTGGTATTTATAAAAATTGGGGACAATATTCAAATGCTTTAGAGTATTACCAACGAGCTTTAGCTATTAAACATAGTATTGGTGACAAATTTATGGAATCATCTTGTTTGACTGGTTTAGGTATTATTTATCGTGATTTAGGTAATTATGAAAAGGCTTTGGAATATTTACAACAGGCATTAACACTTGATCGTGAGTTTAAGGATAAACGTAGTGAAGGTTCTGACTTAAGTGACATTGGTACTGTCTATTATGCTTTGAGTCAATATCAAAAATCTCTAAATTATTTAGAGAAAGCATTAAAAATTAGACGTGAACTTGGTGATAAAAATGGAGAACTCACTAATTTGGATGGTATTGGTGTAGTCTATCAAGATTTAGGTGAATTTCAAAAAGCTTTAAATTATTCGCAACAAGCTATGAAAATTGCTCATGATATTGGTAATAAATTTAGTATTGGAAAAATATCGAATAATATTGGCAGTATTTATAGGGAGTGGAAACAATACCAAACAGCTTTGGACTATTATCAAAAGGCTTTAGCTATTTACGAACAAATTGATTCTACTCAAATTGATAACATGCGTGGAAAAGCTATAGCTTTAAGCAATATTGGAATTGTTTATTCAAATTTAGATAAAACTCAAGAAGCTTTGGAATATTTGCAACAAGCTTTGATTATTGATAAAAAACTTAGTGATAAAGCTGGAATTGGTGCAGATTTAATGAATATTGGTACAATTTATGTTATGTTTAAGCAATACACAACTGCTTTAGATTATTTTCACCAGTCTTTAAAAATTATGCGTGAAATTAATCAAAAGCTAGGGGAAGCAAATAATCTTGGAAACATTGCCAATGTTTATAAACACCGAGGGCAATATCAAAAAGCTTTGGATTACTACCAACAAACTTTGGCAATACATCAAGAAATTGGTAGTCAACACGAAATAGAAAAAGATTTAAATGATATCCGTCATATTAATAATAAACTGAATATGCCTACATATGATAATTCTGTTGACCAAAATATACAGAATGTACCTTCGTATAATAATATTTTTGAACAAAAAATAGAGACTAATAAAAATTTAAATAATGATGGAATTAGTCAAGAAGAAATTGCTAGAGCAGGAAGCAAATTTATAGCATGGTTTATAATTATTACAATTATTGTTGCCATAATTGGCCTGATCACAAGAGTGAATCACAGAAAAAAACAAGCTTCTGAGATAGCATCTGAAGTTAAACAGAAATTTGGTAAATAATAATATTCTGCATAAAGATTTAGAACACAAGGAAAAACATGAGATATTCTTTCCAACCTGATACTTCTGATAAAATACTAGAAAATAATCAAGTAATTAAACACACATCACTCAATGGGTATATTGAAGTAACCTATTCAAATGAAAGCATAATCTACTATATTCCATCAGGTGAAAATACATTCCTAATTGGAACATGTTGGAATGACAAATTTGATTTTATTGAAAAAACAGGACTTAACTTATGCAAAGGAAACCTTCAAGAAGAAAATGGAATGTTATTAGCAATGATATATAACCTTTATGAAGATGTTATAGATCAAAAATTATTAGCTGAAATATCAAAAACATGGCCTACTCTTGGTACATTTATTAACAATGCCATGTATTCAAATTATCAAGAAGGAGCATTGATAAAACTAATAGATGTTGAAGATAGGAATTATAAGTGGTTTCTTGCATATAAAGTAGAAATATTTGGTGAAATTACTATAGATAATATTTTATTAGAGACTAAATTAGTAGCCAAACAAATTTTACAAAATAGTATTAAACTTTTGTATGAAATGCAAAATAAAGATTTTCATCCTGTATCTTATTTTATAAAAACTTCACTACATGAATTAGATAACTCAATAGAACCACCAAATTTAATTCCACCAATTAATCCAATTAAAAAAATACAAGGTAAATTCAATCCCTTAAAAAAAGTATCAAAAATGAGTTCATTAATTTCGATGTTTGCACTAATATTTACTTTTCCTTTTGTATTTATATATGGAATTATTTCTCTTTTAACATCGAATAAAGATAAACATTAATCGGCAAGAGTGTACGTCTTGCTTAACTCATAGGTTATTGATAAAATATTTAAAATCTTAACCATAAGGATAAAACCTATGACAACTAAACAAGCAGTATATTACGGCCAAATTGAGCTTATTCCCGGCATTATCTGTGATGGCTATGTGCTTAATGATGGCACAGCAGTTATGAGTGAACGTGGAACTGCCGACTTGTTGGGAATGGATCAAAAAACTCTTAAGGCCATGAGGGGAAACTGGCCTCCAAAAACACTTAAACCCTTTATTGATAAGGGACAGACCATGAGGGGAAACTTCGTTAATGTAGATACAAAAAATAGCCCTTATTATGGTAGACAAATTGTAGTTTATCCAACTAAAACAATACAATTGTTAATACATTCTTATGCTTCGGCATTTATTAATGATGGATTACGTAAAAATCAGATTCATATTGGCAAAAGGTCTGTTACTATTCTAATGTCTTTAGTACAAACTGCTCTTGATGTAGCCATTAAACAAGCCTGCGGTTTATCTCCAAACATCCAACAAACAGCCCAACAAAACTACGTTGAACTTGTTAAACAATTCGGCTTCACCTGTTCCTTTGAAAATGAAATAGCCACCAAGAAAGACATCATCAACTTCCTTAATATTCCAGCAAGCACCCTCAACAGCTTCCTCAAAAAACGCCAAGATGACATCCAACCAATTAAACTCGACTACCAAACTATCAAAGCCAATGGCGGCACAGCTAGTCGAATGAATGGTTACGGTTTGGAAGATGTCAGTAAAATAGCTTTGGGCATGGACTCTGTTATTGGAATTGAACTTAAGAAGCAAGCTTTTGGAAATATCGGAACCATAGTTAAACCAAATACCAAAGGTGAAATTGAATGGCAACAAGTTTTAGCCAAAGTATTCAAAGGTTTCGGTTTTCAGCATAACTACACTATTGGCAAGTACCGAGTTGATTTCTTCGTCAAAGATTTAATGTTAGTTTTGGAATGCAATGGTTATGATAATCATCAAAATTATGACCAAATTGAAGAAGCTCAACGAGAGAAATATTTGACCAGAAATTACAACATAGTTCGCTTCCACCATAAAATCGGCTTAGAAGCTTTATTCAACGGTATCTTACAAGCTAAATTGGGTAAGGTTGTTAGACTTTATGATGTTGAACATATATGTCCAAACAACATATATCAATGTTCTACATAATTCCTTCCCCCAAAACCAACTTGCTTAACTCATAGGTTATTGATAAAATATTTAAAATCTTAACCATAAGGATAAAACCTATGACAAAAGCAATCAACTACGGCAAAGTTGAACTTATTCCCTGCATTATCTGTTAATCATACATAAATTATGGCAATGCAATCAGTTGATACATCTAATTATAGTCCGTCTTTGGCTGAAATTATCACAACTTTACGCAAACACAAAACACAATTACAGAATCGCTATGGAATTCTTCAATTAGCAGTATTTGGTTCTTGTGCTAGAGGTGAACAACGACCTGACAGTGATATTGATATTCTCGTACAATTGGGAGATGAACCACTAGGGTTGCGTTATTTTTCTTTAGTACGTGATATTGATGCTTTATTTACAGTTAAAACAGATGTGGTATCACAAGGTGCACTTAAACCACGTTATCTTGCGGCAATTCAAAAAGATTTACATAATGTCTAAAAGAGATGCACAATTACTAATAGCTGATATTTTGGAAGCAATAGAAAAAATTGAGCGTTATCTAGCAAATATGTCTTATGAAACTTTCATTAGTGATGAAAAGACTATTGATGCTGTTGTCAGACCTTTCTTCAACTATTCCACACATTAACTATTATTTATTTTTAGGTATTATATTTTTTAACAAGAATTGCTGATTCAGATACAGTATCAACTTTTCATCATTAAAGTTCCTAATACTTGTCCTACTTTTTTTTGACGGATAATTTGCCAATTATTAAATGAAGCAATAATATTTGCATTAGTTTCTAAATATATATATGCTGATTTATTAAGCCAAGGTTCTAACAAATTGCTACAAGGAATAAGTAAATTTTGCTCAAAAGGAGGGTCTAAAAAAACAATATCAAATGTTTCAGTAGTTTCTTTTTGTAAAAATGTGATTGCATCCATTTGTTTAATCTTTATATTTTTTGAATTAAGAGTTATAATATGTTGATGCAAATTTTTAATAATATCAAATTCTTTTTCTACTAATAATACTTGTTCAGCACCACGAGAGGCTGCCTCTATACCCAATGCTCCAGAACCAGCAAATAAATCTAAACATTTACTACCGGGCAAATATGGAGTTAGCCAATTAAATAAGGTTTCTCGTAGTCTATTTGGAGTTGGACGTAATCCCGGTTTATCTAAAACTGATATTTTACGACCTCGCCATTGTCCGGCTATAATTCTAATTTTCATTGGCAAATTCTACTAAGAATATCATATTTTTGTACCTCAATTTTTATTAAAGTTGAGACAACTATACTATTTTTATAAATATATAATTTATATCAAATTAATACTAGTTACCTTTTGCCGACATCTAACTTTTATAAGAATTATTACTTGAAAATAAAACAAGGTTATATTACACTACATGTGAAATTGTTGCCAATACACAAAAATTAAGTGACTAGCAATATAGGAATAATCTTATGTCATTTTTAAAAAAAATATATATATTATGGATACTTATAGTTGTAGCTAGTTGTCAAACTATGCCTCCACATAAAAACTGTCATGTGGCAGATTTTAAACTGCGTGGTTATTACAATGGAGACTGTCAAAATGCTAAAGCTCATGGTAAAGGTATAGCAATTGGTAAAGATAAATATGAAGGACAATTTGTTAACGGATATGCTCATGGACAAGGAACCTACTCTTGGGGTGATGAAGCTAATTTTAAAGGACAATTTATAAATGGTGTACCGCAAGTACCACATGTAGGCTGTTATATTGCTGACCCTCGTTTACGAGGCAAATATAGTGGTGAATGTAGAAGTGGCAAAGCTTATGGTCATGGTAAAGCGATTGGGATAGATGTTTATGAAGGTGCTTTTTTAAATGGAGTTCTTGATGGTAATGGAACCTATATTTGGTATAACAAAGATCGTTATATTGGTCAATTTAAAAACGGTAAAGCTCATGGACGTGGTGTCATGAAATTTATAGATGGCACTGAAAAAGCTGGTGAATGGATTAACAATCAACCAATTAATTGATGAGATTTTAACTATGGATAGACCTGATAAAAAAAGTTCTCGTTATTCTTGGTTTTTTAGAATATTTGGTAAACCTAAGCAAGATGCTTCACCATCTGTTCCGGTACCGATTAAACCAGAGAAAAAAATAGAAAAGCCTATTGAAAATCCTATTGTTGGAGGTTTTAAAACAACATTTAGCAGAAATAACCGAACTATGCTAGAACAACTTAATGAAGCTCGTAAATATAATGATATTATTAAGGATGTTGCTAGGCGTTATAATATTAAACCATCAGTTATTTGTGGTATAGGTTCTCGTGAATCACATTGGGGTATAGCTCTTAGACCCAAAGGTCCAAGTGGAAGAGGAGATTTTGCTCGTCGACGACCAAGAGGTAAGCGTCGGAGTGCAGAACCACCAGATGGTGGAGGTTATGGACGTGGTTTGATGCAAATAGACTACGACTGGCATGAATTTGCTCGTACCGGCAAATGGTATGACCCAAGAGAAAACCTTATCTATGCTTGTACAGTATTAGATAGAGCTAGAAAATATTTTGATAGAAAAGCTCAAAGTTTAGATGAAGAACAAAAATTACGTGCTATGCTTGCTGCTTATAATAGTGGTGCAGCAGCAACTTTGCGTTCTATAAGAGCTGGAGATGATATTGATGCTAGAACCACTGGTCATGATTATTCTAAAGATGTACTTGACCGTAGTGGTTGGTTTCAATTACATGACTGGGAATAGTTTTAATATAGTGTATAATAACGTGTGGATAATAAATTAATGATATTTGAAATTAAATATGTGGTGGAAGTTTTAATAATTATGGAGAATAACCTATGAGTAACAAAGGGCAGTCTATACAAGACCCTTTTTTAAATATTTTACGCAAGGAACATATTGCTGTTTCGATTTATTTGGTGAATGGTATTAAATTGCAAGGCTATGTTGAATCATTTGATCAGTTTGTATTACTGCTAAAAAATTCAGTTAATCAAATGGTATATAAACATGCTATATCAACCATTGTGCCAACTCGTCAAGTAAAAGTTCCTTATGAAAATGAGCCAAGTGACAATAATAAAGCCGATAATTCATAGCCGATAATATGTTCGAAAGACCACATGGTGGTGAACGTGCTATTTTAGTATCTGTTAATTTAGTCAGTTCAGATGATCAAAATTCGTCAGAAGAATTCACTGAATTGGCTTGTTCTGCCGGAGTTATTGTAGTCTTTGAATTAACAGCAACTCGTAAAAAACCTGAACCTCATTCTTTTATTGGTAGTGGTAAACTACAAGAATTAAGTGAATTAGTAATAGCACATCAGGTTGAAGTAGTATTATTTAATCATATATTGAGTCCCGGCCAAGAACGTAATTTAGAACGAGTATTACAATGTAAGGTGTTAGATCGGACTGGGGTAATTTTAGATATTTTTGCTCAAAGAGCTTCCTCTTTTGAAGGCAAATTACAAGTTGAATTGGCTCAGCTCAAACATTTAAGTACTCGTTTAATCCGAGGTTGGACTCATCTGGAAAGACAAAAAGGTGGAATTGGTTTACGAGGCCCGGGAGAAACTCAGTTAGAAACAGATCGGAGATTAATTGGTAATCGAATAAAATCTATTAATAAACGTTTGGGTAAAGTTACCCAACAACGTGAATTAAGTAGGAAAGCTCGCCTACAAGCCCAATTGCCTATTGTATCGTTGGTTGGTTATACCAATGCAGGTAAATCAACTTTATTTAATCTTCTTACTAAATCAGATGTTCTTGTTGCAGATCAATTATTTGCTACCTTAGACGCTACTTTACGGCGTTTAGTTTTACCTAATAAAATGCGGTTAGTTTTAGCAGATACAGTTGGTTTTGTACAAAATTTACCACATGATTTGATCGCTGCATTTCGAGCTACTTTAGAAGAAACTCGACAAGCTAGTTTGCTTTTGCATGTTGTTGATGCTAGTGACCCAGAACGTCAACTACGAATTGAACAAGTTAATCAGGTATTGGCCGACATTGGTGCTGCTGATATACCTCAAATTATGGTCTATAATAAAATAGACCGTTTGTTTGACTGTCAAAGTCGTTGTAATCAAGTTGAAAATAGAATTACAGTATGGTTATCAGCATTAGATAACATAGGAATTGGGTACCTGTATGAAATATTGGCAAAACAATTAAGTTTAGGAACAACTCATTGTCAAGTACGTATACCTGTGAATGCAGGAGATTTACGAGCTTCTTTGTTTAAAGATGCAGTTGTACTACAAGAACAGTATACAGATAATGGCGACAGTTTATTAGAAATTCAGATAGCAACTCAACTTTTTAATCATTTAACTAAAACAGATTTGAGATTGCAATTAATTAAATCATAGATATTCAACGGATATTAAAATTAGGGAGTAAATATGGCTTGGAATGAACCAGGTGATAATAATAAAGACCCTTGGGGTAAACAAGGACCACCAGATTTGGACGAAGTTATTCAAAAAATCCAAGATAAACTGGGAGGTATTTTTGGTGGTGGTGGTAGTAGTAATGATGATGGAAAAAGTGATAATGGAGGAAATTATAATCCGCCTATAGGGTTGATATTGTTATTTATAGTATTAATTTGGGGGATGTTTGGTATCTATACAGTACAACCGGCAGAAGTTGGTGTAGTAACCAGATTTGGAAAATATCATGAAACCACTCAACAAGGTTTAAACTGGCGTATACCTTATCCTATTGAACAAGTTCAAAAAGTTAATGTTCAAGAAGTTCGGCCTGTTACTCATAAAGCACTGATGTTGACAGAAGATGAAAATATTGTTGAAATTGAAGTGATTGTTCAATATCGAGTTGTTAGTGCGAAAGACTACTTGTTTAATGTTACTGATCCAGATGACACTTTACGACAAGCCACTGAAAGTTCTTTGCGAGAAGTAGTTGGTACTAGTAAAATGGATGGAGTTTTAACTAGTGAACGAACAAGAGTTTCTGCTGATACTAAAAAACTAATTCAAGAAATTGTTGACCGTTATGAAACTGGTTTAACAGTGATTAATGTTAATATGCAAAATGCTCAACCTCCAGCCGAAGTACAAAGTGCTTTTGAAGATGTTATTAAGGCACGGGAAGATCAAGAACGAAGCAAAAATAAAGCTCAAGCCTATTCTAATGAAGTGATAGAAAAAGTTAAAGGTGCGGCAGATAAACTACGTCAAGAAGCTCAAGCTTATAAAGCTCAGGTTATAGCTCGTTCTGAAGGTGAAACTAAACGTTTCTTAAGTGTTTTAACTGAATATGAAAAAGCACCAGAGGTTACTCGCCAACGTTTGTACTTAGAAACTATGGAATCTGTTTTATCCAAAACAAGTAAAGTTATATTGGATGTTAATAGTAGTAATAATTTAATGGTATTACCATTAGACAAATTAATAGGCAATAGAGTCAATAATTCACAAATTCCTCTACTTCCTAATTCACAAAAAACAACTAGGAATCAACAATCTAGAAACAATGTTCGTAATAATGATGCACGCAATAGAGGAGGACGCTAATGTATAAAGCAATTGCTTTTGTGTTATTACCAATTATAGCAATAGTTGGCTCTTTATCTATATTTACCGTTCAAGAAACTGAATTAGCTTTGATGTTACGATTTAAGAAAATTGTTGGAGCTGATTTTGGACCTGGATTACATTTTAAAAGTCCAATTCATAATGTCATGACTTTTGATAAACGTATTCAAACTCTTGATTCTTCACCAGAACAATTTTTAACTGTCGAGAAAAAGAATTTGATCGTTGATTCTTTTATCAAATGGCGTATTATTGATATCACTACTTACTACAAAGCAGTCAGCGGTAACCAACAACGAGCTAGAGATCGTTTGGGAGAAATTATTGCTGATGGACTAAGAAGCGAATTTGGTAAACGTACAATCAAAGAAGTGGTGTCTGGTGATAGGGTAAAAATTATGGGCATCATAACCAAAGAAGCTAACATAAATGTTCCTAAACTATTAGGAATTGAAATTGTTGATGTACGGATTAAGCGGATAGAACTACCGACTGAAGTTAGCTCTTCAGTATATCAACGTATGGAGGCAGAGCGAGAGCGAGTTGCTAAAAAATGGCGTTCTCAAGGTGAAGCTGATGCTGTACGAATTCGAGCTAGTGCTGACCGACAACGAATAGAAGTTATCTCAGAAGCAGAAAGAGATTCCGAACAAATTCGAGGTGAAGGTGAAGCTATTTCAGCTGATACTTATGCTAAGGCATATAATAAAAACAGAGAGTTTTATGCTTTATATCGTAGTTTAAATGCTTATAAGAAAACTTTCAAAAATCGTAATGATGTAATGATATTACAACCTGATTCAGATTTTTTTGGTTATTTTAATAACTTGAATGGAAAAAAAACAATTTACCCAATAGATAATGCTTCTTTAACAAAAGATATTATTTCAACTTCACCAAAAGCTTCATCTGAAGTGGTAGATATTGAGAATAATAGTTCGTCAAAAGATGTAGTTTTACCAAAAGCTCCAGTTCAAATAATGAATAATGAATTAGACTAATTTTATGTGGGAAGAACTTGGAATTGCGATTTCTTTGATTTTTATAATTGAGGGAATGTTGCCTTTCTTAAATCCAACCGGGTGGCGTAAAACTTTACGAAATATTAGTGAAATGGATGATAGTACCTTACGCACAACTGGTTTTTTAAGTATGATATTCGGTGTTGTATTGTTATATTTAGTACATTAAAACATACACACTTTTTGATACTGTTATTTTGAAAAAAATTATCAGTCAAAAAAAATGCTTGACATATTTAATAAACAAAGTTAGAATGGACAATTCTGTATGTATAAAGGTTAAAAAAATCTTTTACTAAAAATAAAAAGTTAAGTTTTTATCACAGATAACAGTTTATTTGGGAGAGATGGCCGAGTGGCTGAAGGCGCTCCCCTGCTAAGGGAGTATGGGTTAATAGCTCATCGAGGGTTCGAATCCCTCTTTCTCCGTTGTTCGAAAAAATTTAGTATGACTATGCGCCCGTAGCTCAGTTTGGATAGAGTACCTGGCTACGAACTAGGGGGTCGGGAGTTCGAATCTCTCCGGGCGCGCCATTTATTATTTATAAAATATCCATAATGACGACAATTAACCAATTAGTGCGTAAGTCACGTAAGAGGCAAGTTAGTAAAAGTAATACACCAGCTTTGGAAGGATGTCCTCAGAGGCGTGGGGTTTGTACTAGAGTTTATACTACAACACCAAAGAAACCTAATTCAGCTATGCGTAAAGTGGCTCGTGTACGGCTCACTAATGGGATGGAAGTGACGACTTATATAGGTGGTGAAGGTCATAATTTGCAAGAGCATTCAGTGGTATTGATTCGTGGTGGTCGTGTTAAAGATTTACCCGGTGTTCGTTATCATACTGTACGGGGTTCATTGGATACTTCTGGTGTTAATGCAAGGAATCAAGGCCGATCTAAGTATGGTACTAAAAAGCCTAAATCTTAATTTGAATGGATACATTTAATGTCAAGAAGAAGAGTTGTTGCTAAACGTGTTATTCTACCTGACCCTAAATTTGGGGATGAAACAGTTGCAAAATTCATCAATACAGTGATGAAAAATGGTAAAAAGTCAGTAGCAGAGCGAATTGTGTATGGTGCTTTAGACAGAGTGGCAGAAAAAAGTAAAGGTGAAGCTTTAGAAATTTTTGGTAAAGCTCTCGAAAATGTTCGCCCTGTTGTTGAGGTAAAATCACGTCGAGTTGGTGGTTCAACTTATCAAGTTCCTATAGAGGTACGCCCTTCACGTCGAACTACTCTTGCTATGAGATGGTTAGTAGACTCAGCACGGAAGCGAGGTGAAAAAACTATGGGTTTACGTTTAGCGGGAGAAATTCTTGATGCCCATGAGAATAAGGGTACCGCAATTAAAAAACGTGATGATGTTCACCGTATGGCAGAAGCCAATAAAGCATTTTCTCATTTTCGGTGGTAAGATTCTTATGTCCAGTTAGTTCAGTTAAAGCAATGTTCGGTAATGTTTGTTTGGATTGCTGGATATTGTAAAATAACTTAAATAACTGATATATTAATTAAACTGAATTATGATGGTACGTAAAACCCCCATTGAGCATTATAGAAATATTGGTATCATGGCACATATTGATGCAGGTAAGACGACTGCAACAGAACGTATTTTATATTATACTGGAGTGTCACATAAAATTGGGGAAGTTCATGATGGTGCGGCAACAATGGATTGGATGCCATTGGAGCAGGAAAGAGGTATTACTATAACCTCTGCAGCAACTACCTGTTTTTGGAATGGAATGGAACAACAATATCCAGAACATCGTATTAATATTATTGATACTCCTGGTCATGTTGATTTTACTATTGAAGTAGAGCGTTCATTGCGAGTACTGGATGGTACTTGTGCAGTATTTTGTGCGGTTGGCGGTGTAGAACCTCAATCAGAAACGGTTTGGCGGCAAGCAAATAAATATGGTGTCCCAAGATTAGCTTTTATCAATAAAATGGATAGAGCGGGAGCTAACTTTTTGCGTGTAGTTTCACAAATTAAAAGCCGTTTAGCAGCAAATCCTGTTCCATTGCAATTACCTATAGGGGCAGAAGATGGGTTTGTTGGTATAGTTGATTTAGTAAAAATGCGAGCAATTTATTGGGATGATGATAGTCGAGGAGTAAATTTTTCAGAAGCAGATATCCCATCAGATATGCAAGATGAATGCTCAAAATGGAGAGAAGTTTTATTAGAAGCAGTTGCAGAAGCAAACGATGACTTGATGGAAAAGTACTTAGATGAAGGTGATTTGTCTGTATCAGAGATTCGTGCTGGAATTCGGCAGCGAACATTAGCTAATGAAATAATTCCTGCATTGTGTGGTTCTGCTTTCAAAAATAAAGGTGTGCAAGCAATGTTGGATGCCGTTATTGAGTATTTACCTGCACCTTGTGATGTACCAGCTATAAAAGGAGTGCTGGATGATGATAAGGATACAGAGGCTGAACGAGCTTCTAGTGATGAAGAGCCATTTGCTGCATTAGCATTTAAAGTTGCAACTGATCCATTTGTAGGGTCATTGACTTATTTTAGAGTTTATTCTGGGGTATTAAATTCCGGTGATAGTGTGTATAATCCGTTAAAAAGAAAAAGAGAACGGGTTGGTAGAATTTTACAAATGCATGCTAATACTCGCGAAGAGATAAAAGAAGTTAGGGCTGGAGATATAGCAGCTGCGGTAGGGTTAAAGGACGTTACTACTGGTGAAACATTATGTGATAAAAATCATGTAATTACTTTAGAAAAAATGGAATTTCCAGAACCTGTTATATCCATTGCAGTAGAACCAAAAACTCGTGCTGATCAGGAAAAAATGGGATTATCGTTATCCAAATTAGCAGCCGAAGATCCATCTTTTCGAGTTCATACTGATGAAGAAACTAGCCAAACTATAATATCTGGAATGGGTGAACTTCATCTGGAAGTTATTATAGACCGTTTGAAACGTGAATTTGGAGTTGAGGCTAATGTTGGAGCTCCACAGGTTGCTTATCGAGAAACAATTAGAAAGCAAATTGAACAAGAAGGTAAATTTGTTCGTCAATCAGGTGGTAGAGGTCAATATGGTCATGTGTGGCTTAAAATAGAACCACTTAAACCAGGTTCAGGTTATGAGTTTATAAGTGAAATTGTTGGTGGTGTTATTCCAAAAGAATATATTCCTGCAGTCGACAAAGGAATTCAAGAACAAATGCAAAATGGTATTGTTGCTGGGTTTCCGATGGTTGATGTTAAAGTAACTTTATTTGATGGTTCATATCACGAAGTTGATTCCAATGAAATGGCATTTAAAATTGCTGGTTCTATGGGTTTTAAAGAAGGTGCTAGAAAGGCTGATGCGGTGTTATTAGAACCAATTATGGCTGTTGAAGTAGTAACTCCTGAAGAGTATATGGGAGACGTAATGGGAGACTTGAATCGTCGGCGTGGTATTCTACAGGGTATGGATGATTTACCAACAGGTAAAGTTATTCAAGCAGAAGTTCCTTTAGCTGAAATGTTTGGTTATGCTACAGATTTACGTTCTTTAACACAAGGACGTGCCAGCTACACCATGCAGTTTAATTGTTACAATGAAGCTCCAGCTAGTATTGCAGAAGCAGTGATTAAAAAGATAAATTAAAGAGAAGAATTATGGCCACAATGGTAAATCAACGTATTAGAATTCGTTTGAAAGCCTTTGATTATAAGTTAATTGACCAATCAGCACGAGAGATTGTGGAAACAGCAAGGCGTACCGGAGCTAGATTACGTGGGCCTATTCCATTGCCTACTAAAAAAGAAAAGTTTACTGTTTTGATTTCACCACATGTTAATAAGGATGCTCGTGATCAGTATGAAATTCGAACCCATAAACGCTTATTAGATATCATTGATCCAACTGATAAAACAGTTGATTCTTTAATGAAATTAGATTTGGCGGCTGGGGTTGAAGTACAAATAAAACTTAATTAATGGTGTTTAGATTTCATAAAGGATATAAATTATGATGCTTGTGGGGCAGAAACGTGGGATGACTCGAATTTTTTCTGAAGATGGTCAATCTATACCAGTGTCAGTTATTGCAGTTTCACTTAACCGTGTAACTCAAATTAAGTCAATTGCCAAAGAAGGTTATAATGCAGTGCAAGTTACTTGTGGAGTTCATAAAGTTGCCAAGCTTAATAAACCAGTTAAAGGACATTTAGCTAAAGCAAATGTGGAAAGTGGTCGCCATTTTTGGGAATTTCGAACAGATAGTGATAAATTGTTTGAAGTAGGTCAGTCAATTGGGGTTGATGTTTTTACTCAGGGTCAAAAAGTTGATGTGACAGGTTTAACTAAAGGTAAAGGATTTGCTGGAGTTATTAAGCGACATAATTTTAAGATGCAAGATGCTACTCATGGTAATTCATTATCTCATAGATCTGCTGGTTCTATTGGTCAAAATCAAACACCAGGTCGGGTTTTTAAAGGTAAAAAAATGGCTGGTCATATGGGAAATTCTCGTTGTACCACCTTAAATCTAGAAGTTATACGGATAGATTTAGATAGGCAGTTACTATTAATTAAAGGTGCAATACCTGGTGCTCCAGGTGGCGATGTGTTTATTCGCCCTGCTATTAAAATGAAAAATGCTAAAGCATAAATATTCACTAAATTGAAAGAATCAAGACAATGCAGTTAAGTTTAAGTGGGACACAAGATAGTATCATAGATGTATCTGATGAAGTGTTTAACAAAGAATTTAATGAACCTTTAGTACATCAAGCAGTGACATGTTATTTAGCTGGTAGTCGTGCTGGTACAAAAGCTCAGAAAAGCCGTTCTCAGGTAAAAGCAACTGGTAGTAAACCTTGGCGACAGAAAGGTACAGGACGTGCCAGAGCTGGTACTGTTGCTAGTCCATTATGGAAAGGTGGTGGTGTTACTTTTGCTGCTAAACCAAGAAATTATTCTCAGAAAATAAATAAAAAAATGTATCAAGGTGCATTACGTTCTATTTTATCTGAATTAGCACGACAGAAGCGTTTACTGGTAGTTGAAGATTTTGATGTTGATAATTCTAAAACTGCATCGTTATTGGAATATTTAAAAAAACTTAAGTTGGATAATCAACAGATGTTAATTGTTACTGCGGAAGAAGATGTAAACTTAAGTTTGGCAGCTCGTAATATTCATTATTTAAATGTGACTAAAGCTGCTGCTATTAATCCTGTTAATTTGATTCAGTCAAAACAAGTATTGATAAGTGTTGCAACAATCAGGAAAATAGAAGAGAGGTTGTCAATATGAATCAAGCACGTTTGATGAAGGTGTTGATAACTCCACATATTTCTGAAAAAGCTACTCTTCTTGCAGATAGTAACCAGCAGTTTGTATTTAAGATATTACCAGATGCTACTAAGCAAGAAGTTAAACAAGCAGTAGAATTATTATTTAATGTTAAAGTTAAGGCAGTACGGATCTGTAATGTTAAAGGTAAACGTAAAACCTTTGGTAGAATTCAAGGAAAACGTACAGATTGGAAAAAAGCTTATGTTGGTTTGATGTCTGGGTTTGATATTAGCTTTAGAGATGCTGAATAACATTAAAAATTAAACTTTAAAATAAAACTATACATTATGGCTCTCATTAAGACTAACCCAACTTCACCCGGACGTAGATTCGTAGTTAAAGCAAATAATTCTGAGCTTTATAAAGGTTCACCACATAAATCTTTACTTAGTAAAAAAATAAGGACAGGTGGACGTAATAATAATGGCCGCATTACAGTTCGTCATCGTGGTGGGGGACATAAAAAGCACTATCGTATGATTGATTTTAGACGTAATAAAGACGGTATTCAAGCTAAAGTAGAACGAATAGAATATGATCCTAATCGAAGTGCAAATATAGCCTTATTGCTGTATAATGATGGTGAACGGCGTTATATTATTGCTCCAAAAGATATTAAAACTGATGATATAATTATATCTGGTAATCATGTGCCTGTAAAATCTGGTAATTGTATGCCTTTACGTAGTATCCCATTGGGAACTTTAGTTCATTGCATAGAATTAAAACCAGGTAAAGGTGCACAGATAGCTCGTAGTGCTGGTAGTTATGCTCAAATTGTTGCTCGTGAAGATCGTTATGCAACATTACGTTTACGTTCAGGTGAAGTTCGTAAAATATCAGTTGATTGTAGAGCAACCCTTGGTGAAGTTGGTAACTCGACTCATAGTCTTATTTCATTAGGTAAAGCTGGTGCAAAAAGATGGCGTGGTATTCGACCTACAGTTCGTGGTGTTGCCATGAATCCAGTAGATCATCCGCATGGTGGTGGTGAAGGGCGTAGTTCTGGTGGAAGACATCCTGTTACCCCTTGGGGATTTCCCACTAAAGGGGCTAAAACTCGTAGTAATAAACGTACTTCTAAAATGATTATTCGTCATCGCTAATCATTAAAATATTTAAGGTTTAAGTAAAATATGCCACGTTCAATTAAAAAAGGACCTTTTGTTGACTTACATTTGTTAAAAAAAGTTGAAAAAGCCATAACAGTTAAAAGTAAACGACCAATAAAAACTTGGTCTCGTCGTTCTATGATTATTCCTGAAATGGTTGGTTTGACTATGGCTATTCATAATGGTCGTCAACATGTCCCTGTATTTGTTACTGAAAATATGGTTGGGCATAAATTAGGAGAATTTGCGATAACTCGTACATATCGGGGTCATCAGGCTGGTGATAAAAAGAGTAAAAGATAATGGAAACCGTTTCTTTACATAAAGATATACGTATGTCTGCTCAAAAGGGCCGTTTAGTTGCTAACCAAATTCGTGGATTGCCAGTTGAGCGAGCTTTGAACTTATTAAAATTTAGTAACCAAAAAGCAGCTAAATTAGTCAAAAAAACTTTAGATAGTGCTATTGCCAATGCCGAAAATAATCAAGGCATAGATATAGACGAACTATATGTATCTGCAATATATATTGATGAAGGGGCAACCCTTAAACGTATGCGACCACGTGCTAAAGGACGTGGTAATCGTATTCTTAAACGTACCAGTCACATTACAGTTATAGTCTCAGATTTGAGTTGAGTTTATTATGGGTCAAAAAGTACATCCAACCGGAATCCGCCTCGGAATTATAAAGGATTGGTCATCAAAATGGTATGCTAACGGCAGAAATTATGCTGATTACCTAAATACTGATTTAAAAGTCAGAAACTTCATCAAACAAGAATTAAAACAAGCTTCAGTTGGTGAAGTACGTATTGAACGTCCAGCTAGAAATGCTCGTATTATAATTCATACTGCACGCCCTGGTATAGTTATTGGTAAAAAAGGTGAAGACATTGATAAGTTACGTACTAAGGTAACCAAAATGATGGGTATACCAGTACATATTAGTGTAGAAGAAATTCGTAAGCCTGAAATTGATGCTCATTTGGTAGCTATGAATATAGCTCAACAGTTAGAACGGCGTATAATGTTCAGACGTGCTATGAA
Organism: Candidatus Halobeggiatoa sp. HSG11; assembly: GCA_030378105.1. Taxonomy (GTDB): domain Bacteria; phylum Pseudomonadota; class Gammaproteobacteria; order Beggiatoales; family Beggiatoaceae; genus DRQV01. The sequence continues at coordinate 31,572 of JAUCGL010000003.1, forward strand.
ACGAGCAGTAGGTAATGCTATGCGGCTAGGTGCTCAAGGTATTCGTATCAATGTAAGTGGTCGTTTAAATGGTGCTGAGATAGCTAGACAAGAATGGTATCGAGAAGGGCGAGTACCTTTGCATACTTTACGTGCAAATATAGATTATGGATTTGCTGAATCTAATACAACTTATGGTATTATTGGTATCAAGGTGTGGATTTTTAAAGGCGAAATTATTGGTAAACAAGATTAATTATGTTACAACCTAAACGAACAAAATTTAGAAAACAAATGAAAGGCCACAATAGAGGTAATGCTCAACGTGGCAATAAAATAAGTTTTGGTGAATTTGGCCTTAAAGCAACTGGTCATGGAAGGATTACAGCACGACAGATTGAAGCAGCTCGTAGAACTATTACCCGACATGTTAAACGTGGTGGTAAACTATGGATTCGTATGTTTCCAGACAAACCAATCAGTAAAAAACCTCTAGAAGTCCGCATGGGTAAAGGGAAAGGTAATGTTGAATACTGGGTAGCTTTAGTTCAACCTGGTAGTGTATTATATGAAATTGAAGGTGTTAGCGAAAAAGTAGCTAGAGAAGCATTTCGTTTAGCGGCTGCTAAGTTATCTGTGCCAACTACCTTTGCAACTAGAGTAATAATGTGATGCGAGCTATAGAGTTACGTACTAAGTCTATTAATGAACTTGATAAAGAGTTGTTGGAATTATTGCGAGAACATTTTAGTTTACGAGTACAAAAAGCTAATGGTCAACTTAACCGACATACTAGAATGCGCAGTGTACGACGTGATATTGCTAGAGTAAAAACGGTTATCAATGAAAAAAGGGCAGCCTAAGTATGGATAAGCAAAAGGTAAAGGTATCTCATGTTGGCTATGTTACCAGTAATTCGATGGATAAAACTATCACCGTATTAGTGGAACGCAAAGTAAAACATCCTAAGTATGGAAAATATATTAAGCGTTCAACCAAATTGCATGCTCATGATGAAGAACAAGTATGCGGAATTGGTGATATTGTTGAGATTATTCAATGTCGTCCTTTATCCAAGACTAAAAGCTGGCAATTGGAGCAAATAGTTAGAAAAAATTCTCCAGTAATTGATAGATAAATAAATTAATAGCTTATTGTCTACAGAAGCTCAATTGAAGCATATTAAAAAATATTGAGAAAAAACTTATGATACAAATGCAAACTATATTGGATGCTGCTGATAATAGTGGAGCAAAAAAACTTAAATGTATTAAAATTTTAGGTGGCTCGCATCGACGTTATGCTAATATAGGAGACGTTGTTAAAGTTAGTGTGAAAGAAGCAATTCCACGTAGTAAAGTTAAAAAAGGTGAAATTTATCAAGCATTAATAGTAAGAACTAGTAAAGGGGTTAGACGACCAGATGGTTCTTTGATTCGTTTTGATGGCAATGCCGCAGTTTTACTTAATAATCAATCTCAACCTATAGGTACTCGTATTTTTGGACCTGTTACCCGTGAATTGAGAAGTGAGAAATTTATGCGAATTGTTTCTCTTGCCCCAGAAGTACTTTAAATGAGGTGACCGATGAGAAAAATAAAACAAGGCGATGAAGTAATAGTTATTACTGGTAAAGATAAAGATAAACTTGGGAAAATTGTTAGGGTTGTTAAAAATGAACGAGTTATAGTTGAAAATATAAATTTAGCTAAACGACATACCCGACCTAACCCAATGCAAAATATTGCTGGAGGCATTATAGACAAAGAAATGCCTATTCATATTTCTAACGTTGCCTTAGTTAACCCAACCACTAATAAAGCAGATCGAGTTGGTTTTAAGTATCTTGAGGATGGTACTAAAGTGCGTTATTTCAAATCAACCGGTGAAGTTATTACTGAATAATGGCAAGATTACATAAATATTATAAAGAAACTATTGTACCAAATATGATGCAACAGTTTGAATATAAAAGTATTATGCAGGTTCCTGAGTTAATTCAGATTACTATAAATATGGGTTTAGGAACTGCTATTTCAGATAAAAAGATAATTGAACGAGCAGTGGCTGATATGACCAGTATTGCAGGTCAAAAACCTGTGGTTACTAAGGCTAGAAAATCTATTTCTAATTTTAAAGTACGTGAAGGTTGGCCGATTGGTTGTAAGGTCAACTTACGACGAGCTTATATGTATGAATTCTTAGATAGACTTATCAGTATTGCTATTCCACGGATTCGGGATTTTCGTGGATTTTCTGGCAAAGCATTTGATGGACGAGGTAATTATACATTGGGAATCAAAGAGCAAATTATTTTTCCAGAAATTGATTATGATAAAATTGATACTATTCGTGGAATGGATATAACACTTACTACTTCGGCCCGTACAAATGAAGAAGGACATGCCTTATTAAAGGCTTTTAATTTCCCATTAAAATAATCAATAATTACTATGGCAAAACTTTCTGTTATTAATCGAGAAGCGAAGCGTTTACGGACGGTAAAAAAATATGCTGCTAAAAGAGCAGAGTTAAAAAAACTTATAAATGATCAAAGCATAAGTTTTAACGAGCGAGAAGTTGCAAAATACAAATTTCAAGCTTTACCTCGCAATGCTAGTCCATGTCGTCTTCGTAACCGATGTCAAATAACTGGGCGTCCTCATGGTTATTATAGAAAATTTGGCTTAGGCCGTAATAAACTACGAGAAGCTGCGATGCAAGGGTTTGTACCTGGTTTAACTAAATCCAGTTGGTAGTTTGATCATATGGAATTGTATAGCGTAAATTATATAGACTAGAGAATTTTAAGTATGAGTATGTCAGATCCTATTGCCGATATGTTAACTCGTATTCGCAATGCACAGGCTTGTAATTTTAAACAAGTAACAATGCCGACCTCTAAAATAAAAGTAGCAATTGCAAAATTATTACAAGAAGAAGGTTACATTACTAGTTTTAGTGTCAATGATGAAGTTAAATCTGTGTTGACGATAGATTTAAAGTATTATGAAGGTAAACCAGTTATAAATTTGTTAAAACGGTTTAGTAGACCCGGTTTACGTATTTATAAGAAAGCAGGAGAATTGCCTCAGGTATTGGGCGGATTGGGGATTGCGGTTATTTCTACTAGTAAAGGAATAATGACAGATCGACAAGCGCGTAACCTTAATCAAGGTGGTGAAATTTTGTGTTTGATCGCTTAATTGATAGGAATTAATAAAAATGTCGAGAATTGCAAAAAAACCAATTATTTTTCCTACAGGAGTTGAAGTATCTTTAACTAACCTGACTCTTTTAGTTAAAGGTAAAAAAGGTCAGTTAGAACAAAGTATTCATACAGATGTAGAGATTAATTTAACTGATAATGTTTTAACTTTTGTACCACAGACAAAAAACTCTGCCGCCATGGCGGGAACTATGAGAGCTATAGTTAATAATATGGTAGAAGGAGTAAATAGTGGATTTGAAAAGAAACTTAATTTAGTTGGAGTTGGATATAGAGCTCAAGTTGAAGGTAAAAATCTTAATCTTACTTTAGGTTTTTCTCATCCAATTACATTTGCTATTCCAGATGGAATTAATATAGAAACTCCAATTCAGACTGAAATATTAGTAAAAGGGATGGATAAACAACAAGTTGGGCAAGTTGCTGCTAATATTCGTGCTTTTCGTCCACCAGAGCCATATAAAGGCAAAGGCGTTAAGTATGCGGATGAAATTATTATAAGAAAAGAAGCTAAGAAGAAATAATATGAATAAAAAGAATGTTCGTTTACGGCGAGGTCGCCGTACTCGTGCCAGAATTAAAGCTCAAGGAGCTACTAGATTATGTGTTCATAAAACGCCTAAGCATATCTATGCACAGATTATCACACCAGACGGTTCCAAGGTGCTTGCAAGTGCTTCTACTTTAGATAAAGAAGTTAAAGAAACTATCACTTTTGGTGGTAATAAAGTAGCTGCAACTGAAGTGGGAAAGATTGTTGCTCTTAGAGCTAAATCAATGGATATTGAACAAGTAAGTTTTGATCGTTCTGGTTTTAAATTTCATGGTCGAATAAAAGCTTTGGCCGATGCTGCTCGTGAAAATGGTTTAAAGTTCTAATTATAAAACAAAATATATTATGGCAAATTACGAATTTCAACGGACTAAAAACGATGAGTTTTTAGAAAAATTGGTGGCAGTAAATCGGGTAGCCAAGGTAGTTAAGGGTGGACGAATTTTTAGTTTTACTGCACTGACAGTTGTAGGAGATGGCAAAGGAAGAGCTGGTTTTGGTTATGGTAAAGCTCGTGAAGTTCCCTTAGCTATTTCTAAAGCAATGGAAAATGCTCGTAAAAATATGCATAATGTCCACCTTGATGGAATTACTTTACAGTATCCTATTGTGGCTGAACATGGTGCTGCTAAAATTTATATGCAACCTGCTTCTAGTGGTACAGGAGTTATAGCTGGTGGTGCAATGCGAGCAGTTTTTGATGTTTTAGGAGTACGTGATGTATTAGCTAAAACTATTGGTAGCTCTAATCCTAAAAATGTGGTTCAAGCCATGTTTAAAGGTTTAACTAGAATGGCTAGTCCAGAATCAGTAGCAGCTAAACGTGGTAAAACGGTTGAAGAGATCTTAGGTTATGACAAAAAAGATTAAAATTACCCAATTAGGTAGTTCACATGGTAAACTTCCTAAACATAAAGCTTGTATTATTGGGCTTGGATTACGACGAAGACATCATACAGTTTATGTTGAAGATACTCCGGCTAATCGTGGTATGATTAATAAAGTGGCTTATTTATTGAAGGTAGAAGAAGAATGTATCTAAATACAATAAAACCTGCAATTGGAGCTAAAAAAACTGCTAAACGTGTAGGGCGTGGTATTGGTAGTGGGTTAGGTAAGACTTGTGGAAGAGGTCATAAAGGACAACATTCTCGATCTGGTGGTTTTCATAAAGTTGGATTTGAAGGTGGTCAAATGCCTTTGCAAAGACGTTTGCCAAAAGTTGGATTTGCTTCTCGTACTGCTAAATTAACTACTGAAATACGTTTGCATGAGTTAGAAAGTATTAAAAGTGATAGTATTTCTTTAGAAACTCTTAAAGCAGCTCGTGTTATTAAACAGCATTTTAAATATGCTAAAATCATTGCTACTGGTAAAATAAATCGGGCTTTAAAAATTAATAAAGGTATAGCTTGTACTGCTGGAGCTCGTACGGCAATTTTAAATGCTGGTGGTTCAATTGAGGAATAAAGCTGTATGAATAATGCGTTGGAACTTGGAAAGTTTGGACGTTTAACTGAACTCAAACAACGGCTCTTATTTGTCTTAGGAGCTATTGTAGTATTTAGGATTGGTACATTTATACCCGTACCAGGTATCGATCCAGTGGCTTTAGCAGCTATGTTTGAGGAACAACGTGGTACTATTTTAGACATGTTTAACATGTTTTCAGGTGGTGCGTTAGAACGTTTTTCTGTATTTGCTATTGGTATCATGCCATATATTTCAGCCGCTATTATAATGCAGTTGATGACAGCAGTACACCCTAAACTAGAACAGTTAAAGAAAGAAGGGGAGTCAGGACGACGCAAGATAACTCAATATACTCGTTATGGTACTCTCGGACTGGCTACTTTTCAAGCTACAGGAGTTGCTATTGCTATGGAAAGTCAAAGTGTAGTTATTGACCCAGGGATTGCATTTCGGGTTACAGCTATTATGACACTTGTTACTGGAGCTATGTTTATCATGTGGTTAGGGGAACAAGTAACAGAAAGAGGTATTGGCAATGGTATTTCTATCATCATCTATGCTGGTATTGTGGCTGGATTGCCTTCTGCAATTGGTGGTTCATTAGAGTTAGCTCGTACTGGACAATTACATATTTTGACTGTTTTAGTTTTATTTACAGTAATTCTTATGGTGACTGCATTTGTAGTATTCGTGGAACGTGGTCAGAGACGTATTACAGTTAATTATGCTAAACGACAGGTTGGAAATAAATTATATGCTGGGCAAAGTAGTCATTTACCATTAAAAATGAATATGGCTGGAGTTATTCCACCAATTTTTGCTTCTAGTATTATTCTGTTTCCAGCAACTTTAGCAGGTTGGTTTGGTAGTGCCGAAAGTATGACTTGGTTAAAAGATGTATCACAAGCCATGTCACCAGGTCAACCTTTATATGTAATGTTTTATGCAGTTGCTATCATATTTTTCTGCTTTTTTTACACTGCGTTGACCTTTAATCCAAGAGATATTGCAGATAATTTAAAAAAATCAGGAGCTTTTGTTCCTGGAGTTAGACCAGGATTACAAACTGCAGAATATTTAGATACAGTTATGTCACGTCTGACTTTAGCTAGTGCTATTTATGTGACTGCTGTATGTTTATTGCCAGAATTCTTGATTCTTAAATGGAATGTACCTTTCTATTTTGGAGGTACTTCTTTATTGATTATTGTAGTTGTTACAATGGATTTTATGTCCCAAGTACAAGCTCATCTAATGTCACATCAATATGAAGGACTGATGAAAAAAGCTAATTTAAAAGGACATGGACGTGGTTTATAAATTATGAAAGTAAGAGCTTCTGTTAAAAAAATTTGTCGAAATTGTAAAATTATTCGTCGTCATGGCAAAGTTAGAGTTATCTGTGTAGATAAACGACATAAACAACGCCAAGGCTGAGATAATTCTTAATGCTTTAATTTTTCTTAATTAAAGACAAACTGTTAGAAACTTTTTAGAATTTTAATAAGCATTAAGAATTCATAATTAACAATTAAATAGGATTATTATGGCTCGTATTGCTGGTATTAACATTCCAGTACACAAACATATAGTTATTGCTTTAACTTCCATTTATGGAATTGGTTCAGTTTTAGCTCAACGTATTTGTGATGCAACTAAAGTTGCTCCTAATACTAAGGTTAAAAATTTAAAGGATAAAGAGCTTGAACGTTTGCGTACTGAGGTTGCCAAATATAATATAGAAGGTGATTTGCGTCGTGAGATAGCAATGAACATAAAACGATTAAAAGACTTAGGCTGTTATCGTGGTATAAGACATAGGCGTGGTTTACCATTACATGGTCAACGTACTCGTACTAATGCTCGTACTCGTAAAGGGCCTAGAAGACCCATTAAGAAGAAATAAGTCGGATTAAAATATGCCAAAAGCACAACGACAACGTAAAAAAGTTAAAAAGAATGTTACGGACGGTATTGCCCATGTACATGCTTCTTTTAATAATACCATTATCACTATTACTGACCGCCAAGGTAATGCATTAGGTTGGGCAACATCTGGTGGTAGTGGTTTTCGTGGTTCTCGTAAAAGTACCCCTTTTGCTGCTCAAATTGCAGCAGAAAAAGTTGGTAATATTGTTAAAGATTTTGGTGTCAAAAATTTGGATGTACGAATTAAAGGGCCGGGGCCAGGACGTGAATCAGCAGTGCGTTCTCTCAATGCAAATGGATTTAAAATTACTTCCATTACTGATGTTACTCCGATCCCACATAATGGATGTCGTCCTCCCAAAAGACGTAGAGTATAATAATTTTAGAGAGATAATATGGCAAGATATCTTGGCCCTAAATGTAAATTAAGTCGGCGTGAACAAACCGATTTATTACTTAAAAGTCGTGCTCGTAGCCTTGATTCAAAATGTAAATCAGAAAAATTACCTGGGCAACATGGTGATAAACGACAACGTTTATCAGATTATGCGACTCAGTTACGTGAAAAACAAAAATTACGTCGCTTGTATGGAATTTTAGAAAAACAATTTCATGGTTATTATGTTAAAGCTAATCAAAAGTCTGGTTCAACAGGTGAAAATTTGTTGAAATTGCTTGAATGTCGTTTAGATAATGTAGTTTATCGGATGGGATTTGGGGTTACTAGAGCAGAAGCCAGACAGTTGGTCAGTCATAAAACTATTTTGGTTAACGAGAAATCAGTTAATATACCATCATATCAGGTTAGTCCTAGTGATGTAGTTAGAATTAAAGACAAAAGTCGTGAACAATTGCGTATTAAAGCCTCTTTAACTAGTTCTAAGGAATATGGTTTTCCAGAATGGGTTGAAGTTGATATTAATAAAATGAGCGGTATTTTCAAAGCAGCTCCAGAACGTAATGAATTACCAAGTGACATTAATGAACAGCTTGTTGTAGAGTTGTATTCTAAGTAAATTTTGGATACGCAAGTATGCTAATGGATTTCTTAAAACCTCGTATAGTTGATGTTGAGTACATCAGCGATACAATTGCTAAAATAACATTAGAACCTTTAGACCGAGGTTTCGGATACACTTTAGGCAATGCATTGAGGAGAGTTTTACTATCTTCTTTACCGGGTGCTGCTATAACTGATGTAAAAATTGATGGTGTATTACATGAGTATTCTAGCATTGAAGGTGTGCAGGAAGATGTGACCGATATCTTGTTAAACCTAAAGGGTGTTGCTTTTCGTATGTTGGGAGAGCGTTCTCAAGTATCTTTGCAATTAAGTAGTCATGGACCTGGTGTTGTATGTGCAGATGATATAGCCATAGAACATGATGTCGAAATTGTAAATCCAGAACATGTTATTGCTAACTTGACCAAATCTAATAAATTAGATATAACTTTAAAAGTTATGCAAGGTCGTGGTTATCAACCAGCTAATCAGCGTTCTGCTACCGATGAAGATAGCGATAATCCAATTGGTACTTTGAAATTGGACGCATCTTTTAGTCCTGTTTTGCGAGTTGCTTATCAAGTAGAAAGTGCTAGAGTTGAACAACGTACTAATTTAGATAAACTTATCGTTGAATTGGAAACTGATGGTTCTATTGAACCGGAAACAGCGATTAAAACTGCGGCTGCTATTTTACAAGATCAATTGGCAGTAATCGTTGATTTAGAAAATCATACTGAACCGGAAGAAGATACTGAAAAAAATGAGATCGATCCGGTTTTATTGCGACCAGTTGATGAATTAGATTTAACTGTACGTTCTGCTAATTGCTTAAAAGCAGAAAGTATTTTTTATATAGGTGATTTAATTCAAAAAACTGAGTCTGATTTATTAAAAACGCCTAACCTTGGTAAAAAATCTTTAACTGAGATTAAAGATATATTAGCATCTCGAGGGTTATCGCTTGGTATGCGTTTAGAAGATTGGCCGCCTCCTAATCTTCATAATGAAGAATCAGATGGTTCTTGATTATTAATTATAGGATAAAATTATGCGTCATCGTCATTCCGGAAGACATTTAAACCGGACTAGCAGTCATAGAAAGGCAATGTTTAAAAATATGTCAGTCTCTTTGTTGCACCATGAGCTTATTAAAACTACTTTGCCCAAAGCTAAGGAATTGCGTCGTGTGGTTGAACCATTGATTACTCTATCTAAAGAAGATAGTGTCGCCAAACGTCGCCTTGCTTTTGCGAGATTACGTGACCGAGCAATAGTTACTAAATTGTTTAATGAGTTAGGTCCTCGTTATAAAGATCGTCCAGGAGGATATTTACGAGTTCTAAAGTGTGGTTTTAGAACTGGAGATTGTGCTCCTATGGCTATTGTAGAGTTGATAGATCGGCCTCAGTTGGAAGAAGAAACTGAAATATAAATTTATGTTTTTTTTAGAGGGAAGATGTTTTTTTATATCTCTCCCTTAACCTGGGGTGAGAAAATACCCCAAATTTCAATAAATCATTAAGTTGACTTTTATCCCGTTTTTATGGTAAGATTTATAGTAACTTAACCGAAGCCTGCAAACTATCTTTAAAAACTCTTGTTGCCATTGTGTTACTTATTAATCGGGTGTACTTTCCATTGCTGTTTTAATGACCTAGCTACTCAAATTACTTACCCATACTTAATATTAATCCACTGAATCCTCTGTTTTCTTGTTCATCTTCTTACATGTTTTTGTCTGCCGAGCAACGATTCCAAAACTTCACTGCTGTTGGGTAAACATTTATTTTTTGACAAGCTTTCGATTGTTGCTTAATAAAACTTTTCAATGATTCTTGAAGTTGGATAGTCCCTACAAACCAATGCGGTTTCTGTTAAATCAATATCTTATAGGTATAGGAACAGTCAGCAAAAATCTCCAATTAAGTAATTTATGAGTTAAACTCATTTTCATAGCAGGGATATAATGTTGGTAACATTTTGTGAATTTTTTTGTAGGAGATATTTTAACTTGTAATGGAATTGAACATAATTATATAGCTAATCCATAACGTATGATTAAAATTAGTTTTCTTTGTAGCAATAGCCAAGCGTTTTCCTTTACATACGGTATATTTGTTAAATGTTTGGAAAGAGCATCCATAATAAGTAGCAAGTTTATCTGTTGTGACTTTCAATATTTTTCCTTCAGTGTCCACAGTTACCAAATAGTTTTTCCGTATTAGTACCTACCTAAAAATTAATCCAAAACTTTCGTTGGTACATCAAGGGCAGCAAATACCCATAATTGATGTTTTTTGCTCTGTAAAATATGACCATAATTCATCCATTTGTACAAATATTAAATGTAAGGCCAATTGTTATGCAAAGAAATCTATGAAATACTTTACTTTTTTTCGCCAATAGCTTCGACCCACTGTTCAATAGTTCTGACATCATGTCCTATAATATTACATGATCTGTCCTACACAGATAATCCACAGGAACACATTCAAGGTTTGAATTCCATGTGGCATATTTATTTTGGGAAAAATGTGCATTCCACCATGTAAAAGTGGTTTGTAAAATAACCCAAAATCTTGTAGAGCTTTTTTAGCATTTCGATGGCGAGATTTAAGATAATCATCTAGCTCTTTATCATCTGAATCATAAGGAAAGAAGTCTTGATTAGAACCTATCCAATCGGAGATACTACAAAATCCAGCTACTAGGTGTTGAGCAGATTCAGATAATTTAGGTGGTTCATCGCCGGTTTGAATACCGACTGGAGCTAACAATAATTCACGTAATGCTATTACCCATTGTTGTCTGGCTTGAGAATCATATTGGATAACTATTGGGTCAGCAAATTTACCTAGCCATCTTTCTGCATTGACCCAAATACCATGATGGGAAGCTACAGGTAACATCCATTCTAATTCATGTTCATGGGAATAATTATCAAATCCATATTTTCTACATTCTATCTCAAACCAACTGTAACCCCATACACCATGATGAAATTTACATGAAGAAGATTGATTAGCTTTGGCAAATGAAGGCTGTAATTCAAGGGCAATTTTTCTAGATTTTAGTTGAAATCGGACATCAAATTTTCCCAAATCATGCAGAGCAATGAAGAATAATAACCAAGCTCGAAGTTGATCTGGTTCAATTTTTATAGCACGCTGAAATGTTTGTTGTAGAGCTAAATCTTGTTGCCACCAGCAATCAGCAACCGCCGCAACATCCAAACAATGATTGATTAATAGGTGATATTGACCATCTTTGTCAGCTTTACCCCAGTATTTTTTATAGGTTTTCATTTTAAATTACGATGTAAACAAACTTATTAAGGCGTACAAGCGAAGCATCACACACCAATTTCATGGTGCATGACACTATCGTTTATGCAGCTACCAAATAACAGTTTATTCATCAGACATATACGGCTTAACGAGTTTTAAGTTAACCATAATTATTAATTAATGGTCGGTTTTATTTCATTACACTGACCCTACATGGCTAGATTAGAAGAAACATCTGGTATACCTGAATCTCTCATTGCCATAGCATATCCTGCAAGTCATAATGTTTTCCAATTTAACATCACCTACATACATTCCAGGGCGTTTTTTTATTATATTTAATCATATAAACTGTATTTTTTATTATGATTAACCATCTAACACCGCTCTTCTCTCGCACGGCTTTGTTAGGTTTTTACCATACTTATTATTTCATTCTTAACAAATAATAGGTTTTTATATATCAATTTTAAATCACCTATTTTTGTAGAATCGAAATTTTGCGATATAAAATATTGATATTTATCAGTATCTAACTTTTCTAAAATAGCAAAATGCCAACTTCCACCTATGATGTAAGCACCTTTTATAAGTTTCCAATGATTTAATTCAACAGCACTTATGAGTTCGGCTAAAAGTTGTGGTCTTGGATTTCCATAGTCTTCACTTCTTTTAAACTCTTGAATAAAAAAATAAGGTTTTTTGCTATCTACCAATCCTTCAGAAACGACAAAATCTACTGTACCACTTAGTTTAAACTGATTAGTTTGATAACTCATTGGCAATTCATAAAAATCTCTAATTTTCTTTTCAAATGATTTAAACTTTACTTTATTCAGAATTGGAGCAATAAAGTTGATTTTTAAATCTTCTTCACTATAACTTTCAATCAAATATTTATTTTCTTCTATTAAACTTTTTAAAAATACCTCTATTGAGTTATCTATTTCAATTTTATTATTTAACCATTCATCAAAAATACTATCATCTAGATTCTTTTCAATGGTAAACAATTTTTTTAAATCAACATCTCTTATTTTGCTGTATTGATAAGTAGGAATCTGATTTGTATCTTTACCTTCTAGAATATCAAATTTCCTCTTTAATTCTTCTATCTCTTTTAACAATTTTAATTCAATTTCAGTATTCATAAAATATCCTGTTTTTTTTGTCTAACATCATTCTTGAGCCGCCGATAGGTCGGCCTCCAAGATTTAGTTAAGAGATAAGGTGCATGACGCTATCGCTTAGCACCCTACCAAATAACAGTTTATTAATTAGACGTATACGGCTTACGAGTTATGCGACTTTTTGTGTTGGGAGCAAGGCAAAGTTAGAATTAAATTTTAATCTGCACCCAATTATTCATTCGAGCCTGTTTACTTTTTACGAGCAAATTGTTTATTCTTATCTATTTCTGATGCTTCATATAATTTATTTTGATATTTCCTTAGGTCATCACAAATGGCATGAATATCAAAATTAAACTTTTTTGAATGCTCTGCTCTGTACTTCCTTATTTCTGAAATAAATGGCTCTTTCATAATTCTTCTCCTAATAATTCTTCTGGAGAGGCTAAGACTGGGCATATATACCCAGCATCCTCTATTATTTTTGTAATTTTATTTTTTGTAAATGGATTGTTTATGTGTTTAAAATTCCAAGTCGCTATAAAATCTATTTTTTCAACCGATGCTATTGCAATATGTTAAAGCATCTTCTGGACAGTTATTTGGCACTCCTCTTTGCTCAATAATTAACTCAGATAAATCTTCTGCTTCTGTTGAGATATCAAGAACGGTAAAACCTTGAATAGCATCTATCCGTTTTCTTGCTTGTTCTTCATTTCCTTGTGATGCTTCCCTAATAACTAAAACGGAAATAATAGGTTTTAATTCATCTTCAGTTATTTTTTCCCAAAAATCTTTAGTTGCCACTTGATGACCAGCAACTACAATATTACGACTCATTTTGCCAGTATAATAACTGATAACACTTGTTTCTATATAAACTTGTTGCATATTGTTATATCCAATTTTATCAAATCTTAAACAATAATTTATCTGTTTTACTAACACCGTTCTTGAGCTGCCGATAGGTCGGTTTCCAAGATTAAGTTAAGAGATAAGGTGCATGACACTATCGTTTATGCACCCTACCAAATTACAATTTATTAATCAGATATATACGGCTTACGAGTTATTCTATCCACACAGAAACCGCACACTATGATTGTCAAATACACCCATTTCCATAAAAACAACCAAAAAAAGTCACCAGCACATTGGTTGGACTGACGATAGGAAATCCAACTATGAACTCAAAGTTTACCGAAGTACCTTGTTAGGCATTTCAAATATTTCATCCAAGTCAAACAATGCCGGTTGTTTGAATGTCCCATTTTTACAATAAATAGCAACACTTTCAGCTAAATACTTTGCTTGGTTAATAGGAACAGCATTGCCGATCATCTGTTCTAAATTTGTTTTTGTACCATGAAACCAAAACGTCTTGGGGAAAGTTTGTAAATAACTTCTTTCAATTGTAGTTAATGGTCGTACATCTTTTATATCTACACCATTTGGATCACATTTATTGATTTTATAACCAGCCGGAACCGGGCGATTCACACCACGAATCGTTGGACTTGGCTCATCAATTGAAAAAATACCTCGTCGGTTATAATTCCTTGGATGTCTATAGTAATAATCAGTTCCTAATGAATCACCAAGATAGTCTCTAATCGTCATAGACTTATTTGATAGCCTAGCACTAATTATTGCATTTAGTTGATTGTGTCTGTCTCCAATATGACCTACTAAAAAAAATCTAGTTCTTGCTTGAGGTACATCACAATAGGAAGCATCTAATATTACAGATGATAAACCATACCCTTCATGATTAAACTGACAAATAATATCTTGTAAAATTTGACTTTTTTTAATTTGTTCTACGTTTTCCATTACAAACCATTCTGGCTTAACAGCACACACAATATTAGCAAAATGATATGTTAAACTAGCACGACCAAGAGAAGTATCACGCTTTCCAGCACTTGAAAAATCTTGGCATGGAGGACCACCCATTATTAAGTCTGGGTTATAAAAATGTATATTTTCAATCGCTTCATTTTCATTTGTTAAATCAATATTATTAATCGGATGGGTAAAATTGTTTTTATAAACATCAATTGCTGGTTGCCAATTATCATAGGCTGATACAATATCAAATCCAGCCTTTTCAAAGCCTAAAGATAATCCCCCACATCCTGAAAATAAATCAACACATTTCATCATTAAAATAACTCCGGTGAGTTATAAATGATGGCATCAAATCTACGTTCTGGACTAAGCATATTTTGACCTCCACCAAGAATAATATTTTTGATTTCAGTTTTAGAAATTATTGGATTTTTTAATCTGGGGCATGACATATACTGATTGGTTACATTTCCAGCAGACGCAAATGCTTTATCATTTTTTGTATTGTACGAGAGATTGTCTATAATACTTTCATGGTTGAATTTTCCGTGATTTTTAATCTCCAACAACATTTTAAATAGCCAAATAGCCGTTCTTGTTTGCCTTGTTATTTTATTAGCATTTGGATTATTATTAGCTATTTTAGAAATAAAATGACTAAAACCTGCATCACTCCAAACAAAAACATCTAAACATTGGGAGGCCAATTTTGGAGATTTTCCTTGTGTTTTCCAAATTGGTTGCAGTAAAAAAGGAGATTGATTTTTTTCTAGTACAAATGATATGGATTGGATTGTTTCAATAATTTGTTCAATATTGGCTAATACTTGTTTTGGCTCACTCCAATCATTAATTTCAATCTGATGAATATATTTTCCTATCTGATTTGGAATATTAGATGCGATACTACAAGCTAAATACGCAATTGTATCTGGTCTAACTACAATTTCACTTCCATAACCGTCATCATTCAACTCACAGGTCGTATTATCAGGAAGAGCTGTTAATTTTACCTCAAGACCTGATAAACATTCTCCCGTACTCTCTTTTTGAACAACTAAATCTGTTCTTGGTAATGCTCCCACCACATACTTTTGATAAGGTGTATGTTGTGATTCAAAGGCGAAATACAAATCATTACTATCAGCAGGAATTTTGAAAATACTTTCAATAGGTATTGAAGTTGGACAAAAACTATTTTTTTGTATAGATAAATAATTTGCTTCAAATCCTTTTGATGCAAGATAACAGCACAGTGAAGCGGGAAAGGATGAGTTAAATTGATTCTTTCCCCAAGCTTCCTTGCTATTAAAATCTCTATTTGTTTTTTTCAAACCAAATAAACTTGGTATTTTTATATCCATTTAATTCATCCGAGCCAACAAAATATTAACTTTTTGTTTTTTTAGGGTCATTTCCATAGCTATTTTTTGCTCTTATTTTGTTATTGTCTTCCCTATGAACCGAAACTTCCGAACCTGCTTTTTTTGCAAGTTCACGAGTAGCTTGAAATACTTTATCCTGAGTGCAGCCCGACCGTAGCGACTTGGAGAAGTGTAGGGAAGGGCGGACGTTTCATCAGGATAACTAGTTATTATCAGGCATACTGGCCTTAATATTCACAGTTAAATCAGGTATATCAAAAAATATCCAACATACCTTATAAACAACATAATAATCCCTTTCAAATTATAAATCAAGATTCGTTAAGGTGTATTAAGCAAAGTATCACACATCAATGCCGAGCCATATTTTCCACCCGAAATTGCAATGGCGAAGTTCCCGAAATCACTTGCAAAGTTGCACTGAAAGTCTCCGAACCAATTGCTATCGAAGGAATTTGTACTTTACCAATATCAGGATTAAATTGAAG
Organism: Candidatus Halobeggiatoa sp. HSG11; assembly: GCA_030378105.1. GTDB lineage: Bacteria > Pseudomonadota > Gammaproteobacteria > Beggiatoales > Beggiatoaceae > DRQV01. The sequence continues at coordinate 47,882 of JAUCGL010000003.1, forward strand.
TAAATCAATATTTTCAGTTACTATCGCTGGTTTAACCGAATCCAATACAAGAATTATTTCCGGCTCAATACTTAACAAAGTTAAATAAGCTTGATAAGTCTCTGTTCCAACTCCAATAGCTGGAATGTGAAGTGTATTTGAACTAAAAGAGACATGTTGACCTTGAACAGTCAAAATAATTGGTTGTGCTTCCGTAACAAAACCACTATTATCTTCCGCTTTAAAAGTCACCACATACTCGCCGGGAGTCGTTAACTGATTAAAATTACCTTGCCATTGATTATCATCTTTTCTACGCAATCCAAACGATGGTGAAAGATGCAAAATAGGTGTTGGTAATAGCGAATAACCCTGCTCATTACGTTGACCAGCAACTTCAGGCGTTATAACGGAAGCCCAAACATTACGCACACTGCCACCCATTATATTGGATTGTACACTGAAATCAATTGATTGCCCCATATTGAAAAAACCACCCGGCATTTGAGGAATCAGCGTCAATACACCCGGCAATCCACCCCAACAACCATTTAAACATAAATTCTGAGCCAAACTACCATCAGCAAAATCATTTAACTGTGGACGTTGTTGATTCAACGGTGCATGGTAAGTAGATATATTGTCTGTTACTTCATTAAAAGCTTGCCAAAAACTATCACCTCGCCGCAAATTATCAAAATAGCGTTTCAAGAAAGAAGTACGACCCAAATCACTGTAATAAGCTAAGTTTTCATCGGTACTACTTATTATTAACCGATCCTGACCAGCCAACGTTGGTACAAGCGTACCGGTGTGACAAGCTTCCAACAGAACCACAATTTTATTCTGCGTAGCATCCTGATAATCATCTAACAAAGTTTTTAAGGCTTCGGCTGAAAGAGTTTCAGTTCCTAATGGATTGAGAAGTAACTCTCCGGGTAAACCATGATCAATAAAAACTACGATTAACGGTTGATCAAGAGAACCTTTATTTTTCGCCCAATTAAAAGCTAGTTGAATATCTGCAACAGTCACATCACGAGGTTGTTTAGTACCATCACGCAACTCTCTTAAACTAACTGGAGCATCAATAACATTAAAATCAGCCTGTGCATCAGCATTAAAATCTAAATCCGGTTTGTAAGATAAAAAGTAAATTTCATCGTTATCATAACCTCTTGCATGAAGATTGTGATAAGCATAAGTTGCCATAAAATCAACAGCTAACGCCTGATTATAACCACTTCCAGCCCCGTTTGGATGAATTATGATAGCTGCCCGAGTATTATTGAGCAATTCCGTTTGAATATTTTCATCATCTATGGTTTGGATTAAAGATTGTTTTTGACCAAAATTTAAATGAGCCAATCCACCATCAGTACTTACCCATAGTCCACCTTTATCATCAAAATCAAGAGAATAGATAAAATTGCTTGGCAATCCAGAGTTATTGGTATTAAATGTTGTCCATTTACCACTTGCATCAAGATGTAATAAACCACGTTTTGTCCATGATAATGCGGCTTTTTCTTGAATAGAAGCTGTACCTATCCAAATACCTCCACTATCATCAGGAAGCAAAGCATTAATCCAATTACTTGATAATGTTGTGTTATCCATATCAAAAACTGTCCATTGGCCTTTTGCATCCACACGAGCCAAACCACCTTTATTTCCTATACCACTTGTTCCAATCCAAATATTATCTTGCTTATCAACTACAAGAGCCGTTATGAAAAAACTTGGTAATTCTGAATTAGTTACGTTAAAAACTTTTCCACTACCATCGTCCTCAAGACGGGTCAAACCACCAGCAGTACCAACCAAAAGACGGTCATCAGCATCAAAACTAAGTGCAAAAATTTGGCTATTTGGTAGTATTGAATTGTCAGGATTAAAAATCTCCCAGTTACCATCAGCATCAAGCCGAGCTAAACCACTATCAGTACCTATCCAAAGATGCTCTTTGCCGTACAAAGAATAGACGGTATTATCTGGTAATGGTGAATTGTCAGTATTAAACACTACCCAGTTACCTTCAACGTCAAGCTGGGACAATCCGCCTCCATCAGTACCTATCCAAAGATTATTTTTCTCATCAAAAAACAAGGAAATAACTTTATTGTTGGGTAGCGGTGAATTGTCAGTATTAAATACGTTCCAATTACCAACTGAATCAAGATAACCAAGGCCAGCATTAGTTCCCATCCAAAGATTATTTGTTGAATCAAAAGTAACATAATTAATACCACTACTTGGTAAACCTGATTCAAAATTGGTTTTATTGTTGTCATTATCAAGGTGAACCAAACCACCATCGTTAGTACCAACCCAAACTCCACTGGCATTATCAGAATGTAAGGAAGTTACCCAATTATCAGGTAATTTAGAGTTGGCTTGATTAAAAACTGCTCCTTTACCATTAATATCAAGATGGCTTAAACCACCATTTTTTGTACCAACCCAAATACCATTTTGACCATCTGGCTGTAAGGACTCAATTTCATCATCCAATAAGTCCGAGTTATAAGTATAAAATACCTTCCAATTGCCATCAGCATCAAGATGAGCTAAACCTCTTTTGTGCCGCTTTGCCCATAAACCACCACTACCGTCAGAAAATGTTGGAGGGACTATTTTATTTAAACCAGTGTTGTATGTGCTTAAATTAGTCCAGTTACCTTCAGCATCAAAATGAGCTAAACCATGCATATAAGTACCAATCCACAGCCCATCTTTACCGTCAGATAGAAGGGTTTGTATTTGATTATTTGGTAATTCGGTTTGATTTTCATCAAAGATTGTCCACTGCCCATCAGCATCAAGATGAGCTAAACCACCTCCATTAGTACCAATCCAAATACCACCCTGATTATCAGCAAGTTGGGCTTCAATAAAATTATGTGGCAAATCTGAGTTATCTTGGTTAAAGATAGTCCATTGACCTTTAGCATCAAGGTGAGCTAAACCACCTCCATTAGTACCAATCCAAATACCATCCTGATTGTCAGTAAGTAGAGATGTAACTCGATTATTTGGTAAAGCTGAATTATCTTGATTAAAGATAGTCCACTGACCTGTAGCATCCAGATGAGCTAAACCGATATCGGTTCCTGCCCATACACCACCCTTGCCATCAACTTGTAGTGCGAGTACAGAATTGCCGGGTAACTCTGAGTTATTGGGGTTAAAGATGTTCCAATTACCACCATTGTCCAGATGAATTAGATTATTTATTTCTATAATATTATTATCACGATCTGATAAACTTGGTGTGCCGATCCAAACACCACCTTGTTGATCCGAAATAAGGGAGTGAATATATTTGTTGGGTAATTTTGAATTAGCTGGATTAAAAACGCTCCAGTTACCGTCAACATTTCGGTGAGCTAAACCTTCACTATTAGTAGCTATCCAAAGACCTCCGTTATTATCGGGAGCTAAAGAAATTATATAATTTTCAGGCAATTGTGAATTATCTTGATTCAGAACTGTCCATTGTTCTTTACTATCAAAGTGGGCTAAACCGTCACCACGAGTGCCGACCCAAATACCATTTTGACCATCAGAAAGTATGGAATTAATAGTATCTTGTGGTAATCCGGATATATTTGGCTCAAAACTAGTCCAATTATTATCTGCATCCAAATGGACAACTGTGTTCCAATATTGCTCATAGCTTGAATAGTTTTCTCCCATCCAAATACCACCGTTATTGTCGGAAAAAAGAGAGGAAATATAATTGCTTGGTATTTTTGAGTTGTCTTGGTTCAAGATAGTCCAATTATTATCAGTATCAAAATGAACTAAACCACTAGTTTTAGTACCAACCCAAAGTCCATTTTTTTCATCTGAAAGTAGGAAATTAACTTGATCTTCTGGCAATTGTGAGTTGAATGCGTTAAAAATAGTTGCATTACCATCAACATCTAAATGGATTAAACCTTGATTGTTACTTCCGGCCCAAATTCCACCTTGCTGATCAGAAATTAAGGATTTAACTTCATTATATGGCAGTTCTGAATTAGTTGAATTAAAAGTAGTTAAAGTGCCATTGGCTTTTATGTGAACCAAACCGAAGTGACTCCAACTATCAGTATAATATTCATCACTTGTTGTTCCTATCCAAACTCCACCATTATTATCGGAGTGAAGAGATTTAATTTTATTAGACGGTAATCCATCAATACTTGTATAAATACGAATTAATTGACCAGTATTTGCTTCTCGCTGCTCCAATCCACCAGTTGTTCCCACCCAAAGATTAGTTTTTCCTAATAGGGTTGTTGTTATGGTACGCCGGCTGGTAAAGACTTCCCAAGTAGCGTTGTCAGCAGTTTGAGTTTGGGTAGCCATTCCTTCGGCTAATACTGTGATCTTAACTACTCTCAAATTACCGGCTTCATCTAATATTGTCACCACATCTGCACCTGTTTCGGCTGGTGCAAGGTAAGTTACCCGATGGCCTATTCCTTGAATTTGACCTCTTATTGGAGTCCAAGTAACCTCGCCATTGGTGCCGGATACTGATAGAGTTATTTGCTTATTAACGGCAACCATTGCATTTGTTGGTTGGACTATTAGGGGGGATATTGTGATTTTGATAGCTCCGAAGTTGCCAGCTTCGTCTAATACCACAACGGCATCTGTACTTGCTCCTGTTGGTGCGATGTAGTTAACTTGATTACCACCAATTCCTTGAATCTGTCCTTTGGTTGATGTCCATGTCACCTTGCCACTTGTACCAGAAACTGATAAAACGATTTGTCCACCACTTTCAACAACTGGTGTTGGTGGTTCGATTGTTAAATCTGCGGCGTGAACTATTTTATTCCAGCCAATGAATGCCATGCAGACAGTCAAAACGATAATTAAATTTTGGAAGTTGTATTTCATGATAAATATTGCTTTGGTTAATGGTTTATTAAATCTGTATTTTTTTAAGTATAGCAAATATTAATGGTAATCTTAACGCAAATGTTGTATTCGTTTTAAAAATTTATTAAGTATCAAAAAGTTAAGGAACGACTCAAAGACTAAAGATTGATGGTCTTGTTGAAAATTATTCTCTGAAAGCTTAAGTTTTTAAGTATTGCAAAAATATTGTATCATCCTTTATTTTTTAAGAAATATATTTTATAATTAATAATTTACAGTAATTTAATTTCTAAATATTTGCTTAACTTATTAATAAATAAGTATTTTAGAAATACTCTTGAAATAATTTAGTTAGTTATTATTTTAAATGATAATTACTTAAATTTTGAATATTTAATTTGAAAATTATATTTTTTAACTGGAGACATTATGTATAAGTTATTTAAATTTAGTACTTCCTTAATTATAATAGGTATATTAACAGCTTGTGGCAATATGCCGTTAAAAACTTTTACCCCTGAAGTTAGTTTGCAAGGGTTTAAATTAATGAACTTAGGTTTGTTAAAACAAGACTATCGGCTTAAATTACAGCTTAAAAATCCAAATCCAGTCCCAATTCCCATAAATGGTTTGAATTATAAATTGGAACTTAATGGTCAAGAATTCACTAATGGTAGCAGCGATAAATCTGTTACTATTCCTGCTAATGGAGAGGAATTTTTAGAAATTGACGTGACTAGTAATTTATTAAGTACAATTGGCCAATTCAAAGATTTGAAAAGTTTGCTCAATAGAAATTTTGAATATAACTTATCCGGTGATATAAATGTGATAGATGGAACTACTGCAATTCCTTTCACATATAAAGGCGATATTTCTTTGTTGCGAAATTAAAAATATTAAGGAAACAGTTCTTAATTATTTTATCTACTGTTTAAGTTAAGCAGGTAGCTGTAATTAATTTAAGAAAATAAAGTTTTTGGAGTTCAAAGCGTTAGCTTTGTTAAGATTTAATTTATAATTCAATAATATCAAAGCTTCGCTTTGGACTCCAATAAATTTTTTTGGTTTAAGTGGAGCAAAAAATGTTAATATACCTTTGTGTACCTACTTAATAATCTGGTTTTTTGAAAGGAGAGACAAATGCGTTTTAATATTTTATTAGGACTACTGACAATTTTATCGTTAAATACAACAATGGCTAACGATTGGAATAATAATTGGGATAATCATTATTTAATTGATTCTCAAGGAAATCCGGTTGTGACACGATATTATGAATGTGTTAAAACCCCTCAATCACCTAATACAACTTTTATGTGGCCAGATAGATGTTATAGCTATAGTCAAGCTGGAGGTAATATTAACATTCAGACAGTTAATTTATCTGGGGATATATTATTTGCTTTTAATAGAGCAGTCTTAAGTCCGCAAGCCGGAGATATTTTAAGAAGCTTCGTTACTCAAACCAATATATATGCTCTGCAAAGTATGACAGTCATTGGTCATACAGATAGTATTGGTTCAGAAGCATATAATCAGAGATTATCTACTAGACGAGCAGCTAATGTGACTAATTATTTAATGAGATTAGGGGTTCCTAGAAATAAGATTGGTTATTATGGTGCGGGTGAATTAAATCCAATTATGTCAAATAATAATGAAATGGGACGAGCCCAAAATCGTAGGGTGACAATCCAAATTCAATAATGATTATCTTTAATGAAGTAAGTAAGCGTTATACAAATAACTATCAAGCATTACAAGGGGTTAATTTCCATTTAAAGCGTGGTGAATTAGCTTTTTTGACTGGCCATTCTGGAGCTGGTAAAACCACATTATTACGTTTAATAGCACTGATTGAACGTAACGTTGGTGGACAAATTTTAATCAATGGCCAAAACTTAAATCGTTTATCTAATCAACATATTCCTTATCTAAGAAGACGGATAGGAGTTACCTTTCAGGATCATAGGTTATTATTTGATCGCACAGTTTTTGACAATGTAGCTTTACCATTGGTAGTTGTTGGTTATGGACATAAAGAAATCCGTCGTAGAGTTAGGGCAGCACTGGACAAAGTAGGTCTACTTAACAAGGAAAAAAGCTATCCAATAACCTTATCTGGTGGACAACAGCAACGAGTTGGTATTGCACGAGCTGTAGTGAATAAACCACCGATTTTATTAGCCGATGAACCAACTGGTAATCTTGATCCGGCTTTAGCAAAAGAAATTATGAATCTATTTTTACAATTTAATCAAGTTGGCGTGACAGTGTTAATTGCTTCACATGCTTTAGGATTGATCAAAAGTATGGGACATCGTACTCTCATTTTACAACAGGGACATTTGGTTGGAGATACCTATCCAATAAAATGAAAAGGTCTCAAAAATCATCACAGGGTAGTGCTTGGCTGTCATATCAACTTTATATATTGCTTTCTAGCCTCGGAAATATTGTACGTACTCCTTTACCAAGTTTAATGATGGTAGGAGTTATTGGAATTGCTCTTGCTTTGCCAACTGGTTTGTATTTATTGCTGGAAAATGTACAGTATATAAGTCGTGATTGGGGTGGAGCGGCTCAAATATCTTTATTTCTTAGACATGATTTAGGTGAAAATGAGATTGAAGATTTAGCGGATAGACTATATCAGCATCCGGATATTTCTAATGTTCGCCTTATTACTCCAGCAGATGCGTTAAAAGAATATCAAACTTTTTCTGGAGATGCTTTACAAACTTTAAGTGAAAATCCCTTACCAACAGTTTTAGTTATTCAGCCGGCTTCCAGTGATAATGCAATCAATCAAATTTTATTAGAAAAGTTACAAGAATTAGCAGAAGTGGAGGTTGCTCAATTCGACATGCTGTGGGCTAAACGTTTATTTGCAATGTTGGAAATTGTTCAGCGTGGGACTTTAATTTTGGCCATATTATTATCGTTGGCTGTATTATTAATAGTTGGCAATACTATTCGTCTAGCTGTTCAAAGTCGCCGCAAGGAAATAGAAATTAATAAATTAGTTGGAGCAACGGACGCATTTATTAGACAACCTTTTTTATATACTGGTTTTTGGTATGGTTTGTTAGGAGGAACAATTGCTTGGTTGTTAATAACTATATCTTTATGGTCATTACAAGGCCCAGTTAAAAAGCTAACTGCCTTATATTATAGTAAATTTGAACTAATAACCTTAGGAATGTTACCAAGTGCGACATTATTATTAGTTGGGATTTTATTAGGTTTAATTGGAGCATGGATATCTGTCAATCGGCATTTACGAGATATACAACCAAGCTAAAATTGTAACAAACCAACGTTCTAAAAATCTGAGTGACATAAAAAACATTTCAATAATTGGGCGTTTTGATATACAAGTATAAGGTTTAGTTATATAAGTTACTGAAACATTAGCAATACAGGCAGCCAAACTCCCTGTTAACAAACGATCATCAACTAACATTAAAGATTTTGGAGGTTTTTTAGTTAAAGAAATGATTTTCTGTAATCCATCTGGATATGGTTTTTTCTTGACCTCCTTAATATAACGTATTCCGGGATAATGCTGTTCAAAATAAGTTATTCGTTTTGCTAATGGTTTGTTAGATAAAATGAAAATTTGTTCAGCCCCAAATGCTTTAACACAATTGTGTAACCACTCATACAATTCTTCAACCGGAAATAAATCACCATGTGATGCTAAAACTCCATCAAAATCAAGAATTAAAACTTCAATGCCTTGTTGCTGAAAATCTTTTGGTGATATATCACATAATTTTAAATTGTTTGGAGTAGTGCGACAAATCTTGTTCAAATCCTGACAATAACGATATGACATACGTAAACTAAACAATAATCGTTTAAATAGTTCCATTTTTTGGTTTCGTGAGGATGAGATGAGCTGAAATTGCTACTTTAAGTATTTGGAAAAGGAAATTGAGGTAGGGACAGAAAAAATTTTAATAAATCCTACAGATTCAATTGAATCCATAGGATTATTATAAAAACTACATATCATAAACTGCTACTTCTGGCAATCCAACTTGTTGCAGTAATCTTGCTCGTAAATCATGTAACGAATTATCAGCTTTAATTCGTTCAGACAATACGTCTAAAGCATTATACCAAAAACCATGTTTAGCATATAAAGCTGCCATATCATTATGTTCATTCACCTTTGATAACATAGGTGGAATATCAACACGCTTAATAGTACTGATTGCACTTACGTTCAAAGATGGGTTTTCAGGATCACATATTAATGATATAGACCACTCATATTCAACATTTTTCTCTAAGTTTAAATTATAATTACTCAGAGGCAATGTATGTATACCAGCTTTAACAGATTCTAAATGAAACGTATCTTTTAACAATGGAGTTTCAGAGAAAACTGTTAATTTATCTGGAGTTTTATCAATAATGAAAGTAAAATCAGCGTTTTCCAAAGATTCTGATATTGACCAGTATAAAGTTGGTTGAGCATCAACAGTCTTTCCAGTACGTTTAGGTACTAACAAACGCAAAGCAAAGTCATTTTGAATATTCCAACAACCACCTCTCATACCACGCATGCCTCTCATACCACGCATGCCTCTCATACCACGCATGCCTCTCATGCCACGCATGCCTCTCATACCACGTACACCTGATACTACATTTCTGGTTATTTCGCCTTCTTCAGCAGGGTTATAAGTAATTTCTTCTACTTGTGCTTGAGAAATTGGACTAGAAATCGTCAGGAAAAAACCAGCTACTAAACTAAAAGATTTGAGACTATTCATAACTTTTTCCTTAAATATTTGAAAAAAATATTAAGATATGTTTGGTTTAAATGTAGGAATTTTAAAATCACCTAATAAATGTTATATTAGTAATTAGCTATTTAATAATTAAATAAATATAATTATTGATATTAAAAACAGTAAATTTAAAATATTGAACATTTATTTTGTTAAGCAATTTCAATACCATCAAGTATAAATATATTTAAAGTTATATTTGATATTTTATTGAGATATTACAATCAAGTTTTAAAATCCACAACAACCAACATTGTATATTGGTGAAAACACTCTCTATAAAGCTAAAAACTAAAGAATATTCTCTAATAACCATTAATAAGTATAGCACAATATGTTAGACAAATATTATTTATATGTGATAAAATAATGTAACTAATTATTTAAGTTAAAAAATTAATAATTTAAGAAAATATTTTTATAAATTCCTATAAATACTTAAGTTTTGATGACTGCTGAATATCCAAATATAAATCAAAATGGATTTACTTTGCTTGAAGCTATTGTGGCATTGGTATTAATTGCTAGCACTGGTATGGCTCTGTTAAACTGGATAAGCACTAATTTAACAACTTTACAACATGTTCAAGCAGCTCAACAACGCAATGATGCTACTCGCAATGCTGTAGCCTTTATAGAAACAGTTAATCCACTTGAAAAACCACATGGAAAAGAAACAATTGGTGCATATAAATTAACTTGGAAATCCAAAGAAATCGAATTATTAGGCAATACAACTATGTATCAAGTTGGTTTATATGATATGAATGTTGTTGTTTATTTGGACAAAACTCTGATTGCAAAATTTACGGTAAGGCAAATTGGCTTTAAGCAATATTATAAAGAAGAATTTTAACATTGGTTTTACTCTATTAGAAATGTTAGTGGTATTAGTGCTGGTTAGTTTTATAACAGTCTTACTGCTAGAAGGATTTTCTTATGTTTTACATTTGCGTTCTAGTTTTTTGAATCAATTTGAAAATTTACAACGAGGAGCTTTGCAAGAATATTGGTTTAGAAGCACTACTGCCGGGATAATTGTTGATTATAAAGATGGTAAAAATGTTTTTAAAGGCAAGGAACGGCAATTTAGTGGTTTAACTCTTGCGGCTTTAGACCAAAATATAGGAGTGCCAACACCATTTATTTGGAAGATGGAATATGCAGATGGAATGACAATATTACGTTATAAAAATAAAAAAACTTGGGATGTATCGCATTGGCTTGGTAAAAACGGCAAATTTCGTTATTTGGATAAAGATGGTAAATGGCATAATAAATGGCCACCTAAAATTGGTTTAGATATACCACAAATACCAAAAGTTATTCAATTTCAAGGACAACGTAGAAATCAGGCTATTACTTGGATAGTTAAATTATCCGACAAAGATGAAGATAAACAATAAATTTTTAAAACATCAAAATGGTTTCGTACTTGTAACCACCTTATGGATATTGGCAGCTTTAACTATTGCAGCAAGCTATTTTGCGTTGTGGACTCAAAAATCAGTTAATATAGTTCAAGATATGCAAGCTGATACTCAAGGTGAAATTGATATGTATAGTACTCAAACATCCATAACTTATCTTCTCATAACTCAAAAATTAAATGTTGCTGGCTTAACAGTTCCCAAAATAGATGATAACATAGAAGAAATAGAAGAAATTGAGGTTGATGAGATAAGCAGTGATAGCATTTTACCGGTTGGTGGGGAAATCAAATTAGATGACAGACCTTATGTTGGATATGGAAAAGCTTTTTTTGCCTTACAAGATAAACGTGGACTTATTGGGATTAATTTTGCCGATAAAAATGTTATATCTAGTTTATTAGGAGTGCTTGGAGTTGAACCAGAACTACGCGGTCCTTTAGTTGCAAAATTACAAGATTATATCGATTTTGATGATCTGCATCGCCTTAATGGAGCCGAAGATTCACATTATAAACGTCTTAATTTACCACCACCTATCAATAATTATCTAACAACTTCAATGGAGTGTAAAAATATACTTGATTGGAGTGAACAAGAAACTTTATGGAAAAATAATGCATTTGGACAATTAACTAATACCATGTTTGCAACCTATCCTAACTTTAATACTGCACCAGCATTAGTATTACAGGCTGCTTACAATTTAACCACAGAACATGCTCAACGTATTGTTGCAACAAGAAAAAATTCACCAGTCTTATCAATCGATCAACTTAACCAAATGACTGGAACTATGGTAGATGTTGACCCAGAGGAATTAATGATTTTTCCTTCTACTAATTTACGTCTAACTATTTGGTACGAAGGCAGTAAACGTATGCGACAAGTACATATTAATTTGCCTCTGAGTCTCATCAGCGATAAAAAACCTTGGGAAATTGATTATTATTTAGACATACCATTGTTACCTATATATACAGAAATACCACCTATACATGCACAAACAACTTTTTTCGACTCAACGTTATCTCCAAAAATGCAATGAAGTAATAGCACCTTCGACCAAAACTAGGGGACGGTGTGAATGGATTATGTCACGCGGACTTTGTTACTATAAGTTATTTTCTTTAACTGATATTCCTTCCAATCGTCAGGATAAAGCTTTACAACTCAAAATAAGACAATGGTCTCCTTTTCCAGAATATGAAAGCTATCAAGTTTGGCGTAATGGCCAAGTACAAGTTTGGTTGTGGAATAAAAAGCAATATGAAGAACAGTATAAAGAATATGAGCTAAAAAAAATCACAGCTATTCCAGAAAATGTGTTACATCCATGTCCGGCAGATGATACAGTTAGGTTAATTAATTGTTTAGATGGAGTTGAAGGACAAGTTTGGCAAACTGGTTTGTTAAAAGGTAGCCGTTGGTGGTCAACAGTTCCGAGCCAAAAGGAATGGATAAATTTTCAAAGAACCAATGGTTTAACAGTTAATCCTGAACTACCAACAATTGTTCAAGATAAGTTTTTAACTCGTCCTTGGGGACGTAACAAAGTTAATTTTAATACTGGTATTTTGCAAGAACCAATGCTGATTATGGTTGGAATTGCAATTTTTTCTGTATTGTTAACTTGGCAAGTAACTAATATTGTCAAATGGAAGTATAAAACTCAACAATTACAGGTTCAAATTGATGAATTAAGTGACCAAATTTCTCCTATTTTAACAGCTCGTAATCAAGCAATTGCAGATAAACAACTAGCGGAAAAGTTATTGGTATTAAATGCTTCTCCATCTCAATTGAAATTAATGGAAATAATTAACAAACAACTATCTTCCAATAAAAAAACTCGTTTAATTAAATGGCTTTATAAAATGGATAAGCTTGATTTCACTATAGAAACTAAACAACTTGACCCTACTTTTTATGTTAAATTATTCCAACCTTTGTTTAAAGATGTTAAGGCTAAAATTGGACGTAAATCCAACTATGTGAATATTAGTTTGCGAGTTGATTAATAAAGAAGGTGAGCCGGCCTCTGAAGCATCACTGCCATTTGCGTTAAGCAGGACGAACACATCATTGCCATTAAGTTAAGGGCAACCATAAAGGATTGCCCCTACGTTAAATGATGATTTGTAGGGGTAATCCCTTGTGGTTACCCAAATAATCTTAATGGCAGTGGGGTGAATACGTAGATTCGTCCCTATAATATTGAAATATATTGTATTTTGTAGAGGTAGACCTGTGTGTCTGTCCTTATATTCTTAAAAAAACTAAATCCTACCCATACGAAGTATACCGAGCTTCATAAACTACTATTAACCCAAGTATCACAATCAATATCGCAGTTAATTTACGCACTTGCGAGTTGTTAGTGAAATTAATAATCCATTTTGTTGTCGCTCCTAAAGCTAGTGAAGTTGGTAAAGTTCCTAACCCAAAAGCCAACATCAGCGTACCACCTTGCCAAGTATTGCATGATGCTAAAGAAAAAGCCAAAATGCTATATACTAAACCACATGGTAACCAACCCCAAACCAATCCAAATCCAAATGCTTGCCAAGGTTTTTTAACTGGAATAAGATTTTGTCCCCAAGGTTCTAGTTTACACCATAAATGATGCCCCATTTGTTCTAATATCGCCAATCCTTTCCACCAATCCCCCATATATAAACCTAGTATAATCATAAATATACCAGAAAATTGTAGAATCACAAAATGATAATCGTGCAAAGATAGTTGCTCGGTGACTGACGCTCCTAAGAAGCCAACTACTAATCCAGCTATAGTGTAACTACTTATTCGACCTAAGTTGTAGCTAAATAGATATAACCATAGAGATTGATTATTTGGGATGGTTAAAGTCAATGCTCCTACAATGCCTCCACACATACCAATACAGTGGGCAGCACTCAATAAACCGGCTAAAAAAGCTGACACAATAGTTAATTCGGTCAACATTATTTAATAGCATATTTTTTCATGCGATATAGCAACGTATCTCTGGTTAAACCTAATAATCTAGCAGCTTTGGTCTGATTACCATAAGTTTTCTTTAATGCTTGTTTAATCATTGATATTTCTAATTTTTTTAAACAAATTCCATTGTCTGGTAAGTTGAAAATAGAATCTGGAATTGGAAGAGAATAAAATTCACGAGGCAAATTAGTTGGTTCAATAGTTTTACCACCGTTTAAAATAACCATACGTTCACAAAAATTACGCAATTCACGGATATTACCCGGCCAAGTATATGAACGTAATTGTTTAAGTGTAGTTTTAGAATATTTTGGTGGAGATAAATTATAATTTTCAGCTAATTCCCTAGTAAATTCATGTAATAACATCTTTATATCTGACTCACGTTGCTGAAGAGATGGCAATTCTAATGGTACGATATTTAAGCGATAATATAAATCAGCTCTAAATTTTTTCTGTTGAATTTCTGCTTCTAAATTACGGTTGGTTGCTGCCAAAATACGAGTATTAACTATTTCTGTCCTGCTACTACCAAGCATTTGACATTCGCCATTTTCTAAAAAACGCAAAAGTTTTGCTTGTACATTAAGTGGTAATTCACCAATTTCATCTAAAAATAAAGTGCCGTTTTTAGCTGCTTGAATACGACCTTGCTGTTCATTTGCTCCGGTAAAGGCTCCTTTCTTATGCCCAAATAATTCTGATTCAGCTAAAGTTTCTGGCAGAGCTGCACAATTAACAGTAGTAAATGAGCCTTGTTTACCGCTATGTTGATGAATTGCCTGTGCTAACAGCTCTTTACCAGTGCCACTTTCACCTAATATTAATACCGTTACATTTGTTTTCGCAATCAAGCGAGCCGCTCTTATAACAGCAGCAAATTGGCTATTTTTACCTAATAAATTATCAAAAGTCATATAACTCAAAATTATGTGAAATCCTTCAATTCTGTTTATCTTAGCACAAGTAAAATTAGATTAAAACTCTTGTCAAATCAGCAATTCTAGTTAAAAAAATATAATATATAAAAATCAATAACATATAATACCATCACCAATTGGATATTTGTTTCGGGAAATCGTACCTCATTCCAGAAACAACGAATTCTGACATTGGCGATGGTATAGCATTTCCCTAGAAAAAGATAAAGATGTCTACTCAATGGTAAGTTCTTGGAACTCTAAGCTGGCTAATAACATTTCATCACCACTTATCAATTTAGTTTGCCAAGCTCCACATTTTTGACAGAGCAAACGATTGGGAGGAGTTTTTGATTCAGTATCACATTGTAAACAAAGGATTTTTACTGGTAAATGTTCTATAATTAATTCTGCATTTTCAGCAATAGTATTAATACTAGCAAGTGGAAAAGCTTGTTCTAATAAAAATGGTTCAACACCTGATAAAGGTCCAATTTTTAATGTAATGCAACTAACTACATGGTTAGGATAACTTTGTCCAATGTCTAGAATTTGTTTAAGTGTGGCTTGACAAATAGATAATTCATGCATTTGTTATTTCTCATTGACATCGTGGTTTTAAAAGTTGATAATTTAATTTTGATGAGACTGGAGACACAAACATTGCGTCTCTACAAAAAATCAAATAATATGCCCGGTAGAGATGCGATGCTTGCGTCTATCACGTTTGTTTAAGCTAAATTTGAATTTTATCACAAATAATTTTAAAAAATATGCAATCAAAATACCTATTAAGTATAGTGGTATCTATATTACTATATTCATCAGTAACAGTTGGTGAAGTAGCACCCATAGGCTCTTCAGCCAATCCATTAAAAATGTTAATAGATAGAGAACAAGCTATCCAATATATTAAACCATTATTTGACGCAATAACTAAAGAGTTTGATATTTATTTTAAAGTAAATTCCAATAAAAGTTATGGTGCTGTTATTAACGATTTTTGCACCCAAAAAATTCACTTTGCAATATTTGGCACATCCAGTTATGGTGAAATCAAAAAAAGATGTTATGATTTTGCGGAAATTTTTGCTGTAGTTATCGAAAAGGGCAGTTCCACCTCTTATTCTG
The DNA here is from genome assembly GCA_030378105.1 of Candidatus Halobeggiatoa sp. HSG11. Lineage (GTDB taxonomy): Bacteria > Pseudomonadota > Gammaproteobacteria > Beggiatoales > Beggiatoaceae > DRQV01. Next base: position 64,013 of record JAUCGL010000003.1, read on the forward strand.
GTATTTTTGTACGCAAAGGACATAATTTAAATACATTAAAAGATTTGGTTGGACAAAGTATCGCTTTTGGTAATCAATATTCCACATCTTCTTTTAATTTTCCGGTTTCCATGTTAATAGAAGCTGGTATTAATCCGGCAGATGATTTTGATGATATTTTTATAACCGGAAATCATTTTGCTGCTATTAAAGCATTAAAAACTGGTAAAGCAATAGCAGCCGCTGTTTCTTTTAGAGCTTGGTTAAAAGCAGTACGTGATGGTAGTATTGACCCTTTGTATTTTAAACCATTAGTCAAATCAATACCAATACCAAATGCACCATTTGTGATAAATAAAACTTTACCAACAGAATTAAAAAATACATTACGAGATGCTTTCCGTGTTATCCATACCAAATTGAGTTCAGACAAACTATTAAATTCTTTTGGAAAACAAGTTGATCGTTATGATGTTAATGTTGACGAACAACTTTATTTAAATACACTGAAAAAGTTAAAAGTTGTGACCCCAAAAATTAAAAAATCAATATTAACAAAAGCTAATCAACATTGATTAACCAAGGTAAACAAGGTATGAATAATTATAAATTCCATTTTTTTATCCTCTGTATTGGTTTGTTTTTTTCTAATGCTTATGCTAATGATATCAAACTACCCAAAGGACTCATTAAATACGAACCTCTTGCAATGCCAGATTCCATTCAAGACCAATTCAAAAGTTTGGGTTCCAGTTTAGTTGAGCCAATTATGGTTGATTGGTTAGAAGAGTTTCAAAAATATTATCCCAATATAACTTTTGATATAAAAGCCGGAGGAAGTGGTGTTGCAATTGATGCTTTGCTTAATGATAAAACAACATTTGCTGCAATGAGTCGCCAAATTAACGCATTGGAAATTGGTGATTTTATTGAAAAAAAAGGTTATCGTCCCACTGAATTACGGGTGTTTGTGGATGCAGTACGTGTTATTGTCAATCGTCATAATCCTATCTCTAAATTGTCGTTAACCCAACTTGATTCTATTTTTTCCTCAAGCCATGAATGTGGTGGAGCCTCTTATTCAATTAATACTTGGGAAGAATTTGGTTGGGTTCCTAAAGCTGGTGCTTTAAATCCAATTGAACGACATATTTTTTTTGAAAAAGCTGGCATTCGATATTTTTTTCGAAAACAAGCACTGTGTGGTGGTAAATATAAAGCCAATTCTAACGAGCAAGCAACAACATTTGCTGAAATGACTAAAGCAGTAGGTAAATCATTGACTGCAATTGGTTTTGTTGAAATGGGACCGATGGACTATAGTGTTAAGTTACAAGCCATTGCAAAATATGGATTTTATCCATATTACTTACCAACCCAAGAAAATATTTCAACTGGTAAATATCCACTTAGTCGTTACATTTATGTTTATGTTGATAAACCACCTAGATATAAAATGCCATTGTTATTACAGGAATTTTTTAAATTTGTTTTTTCGCAGCAAGGACAACAAATTGTAGTTAATCATAAATTGATACCATTACCAGTTAGACAAGTTAAAGAAGAAATCCAAAAATTATTAAAAGGAAGATAATTGTGAAATTATTTAAATGTTTTGTGAACTTAAAAATATCTAGCGTTGTTAGCATAAAATCCAGATATTTGCTGATGTTATTTAGTACCTCCTTGTTATGTATTATTGTTGTTGGTTATACAGCATGGTTTAATGCCCATAAAGCATTGACTGAAAGCAATTATAATCAGTTGACAAGCATTCGTGCGGCTCGAGCTCAACAAATTGAGATTTTTTTCAAGATTAAAGAATCGCACTTGAGAATATTGTCAGAAAATTTGATGTATGTTAATGCGATGGAAGAATTTTCCGCAGCTTATGATTTACTTACTCTCTACCAACAAGTACCAAATGATAAGCAATTACAAGAGCTTAAATCTTTTTATGACAATGATTTTTATCCCAAACTAAAAAAAAATGTGCCTCAACCTAAGATGTTACAGCATTTTTATCCTAGGTTTGATACTGCTCAATATTTGCAATATCATTACATTGTTAATAATAAATCTGAAGCTGGTAAAAAACATTTGCTTAATCAAGCGGCAGATCAAAGTTATTACAGCGAAATACACGCACGTTTTCATCCAGCATTACGTACTTTAGTTGAACAAACTGGTTTATATGATTTATTTTTTATTGGCAAGGAACAGGGCAATATTCTTTATAGTGTATTTAAAGAAGTTGATTTTGCTACTAATTTACTGACTGGTCCTTATGCACGCAGCAACCTAACTAAAGTAGTGCGTGCGGTTATGAAAAATCCAGATCGTGGCCAAGTTGCTATACAAGATTTTAAACCTTACGATCCCTCTTATAGTTATCCAGCAGCATTCATGGCTATTCCAGTTTATAAACAACAGGAATATATCGGTATTCTTGCTTTTAAATTACCCATAGATCAAATAAATACAATTATGACTAGAGAGCAGCGTTGGTTAGATGATGGATTAGGTGAGACTGGAGAAGTATATTTAGTTGGTAGTGATTTAACTATGCGTTCTGATTCTCGTTTTTTGCTTGAAGACGCAGATGGTTATTTGGAAGCATTGAAACAAGCTGAAGTAACAGAAGAATCATTGCAACGAATTAAAAACCTTAATACTTCTATTTTAAATCAATCAGTTAAAACATCCAGTGCTTATTTAGCACTAGAAGGTAAGACCGGCAATAAAATTGTTCAAGATTATCGAGGTGTAGAAGTTTTAAGTGCTTATGCACCACTTAATATTAATAATTTACGTTGGGTTATTTTAGCTGAAAAAAGTCTTTCTGAAGTTAATAAACCTATCATTACTCTGCAATATTCGATGGTAACAGCATCAGTTATTTTAATATTAATTACCGGCGTACTTTCCTTAATTTATGCAGCCAGATTTTTACAACCTATTCATGAAATAACGCATATTGTTACCCAATTTCTTGCCGGCCATAAAATGAGTACAATAAAAATATATAGTAATGATGAAATAGGTATACTTAAAAAGACTATCCAAAAATTATTAGAAAGTTCACAACAGCAACAAGAAAAGATAAAAATACAAGCACAGGAAAATCAAACCTTGATGCTAAATTTTTTACCAAGTACAGTGGTTAAAAAACTTCAAGCTGATGAACAAAAAATAGTTTGTAAACATCCAAATGTTGCTATTATGTTTGCATCTTTACATGGTTTTAGTAATGTTATCAATGAAATGGATGGAGAAATTGCACTCAAGAAATTCAATAAGTTATTTCAATCTTTTGATCGATTGGCTAGTCAACATAACATTGAAAGAATAGCTATAATTGGTGATAGTTATGTTGTAGCTTGTGGTTTGAATCAACCACGTCTTGATTATGCAGTTCGTTGCACTGATTTTGCTAAAGAATTATTTGAAATAACTGCACTTTTTAATCAAGAAGAAGGGATAAACTTTAAATTACATATAGGTATCAGTGCTGGGGAAGTTATTTCTGGTATCATTGGTGATAAAAATTATAGTTACAGCATTTGGGGAGATGCTGTGAGTGTTGCTAGTTACATTCGTTATGATACTCAACCAAATTGTTTACGTGTTAATCAGCAAGTATATAATCAGTTAAGATATACTGATGAATTTAAAAAATGTGAACTGTTATCATTACCGGGAATTGGAAATCTTGGTATTTGGGAATATACATACCATCCTTTTGGCGTTCAACATAATGATGAGAGGCTAAAAGATGTTTGATAATTTTGTTGTGTCTATTGATAACATACTAACTTTTATTAACACACCTACTGGAGAATTATGGTTTCAATGGGGAGTTGGTATCATACTGTTATATCCAGTTTTATTGATTATTATAAATGAAATAGCACACCGATTTAATATAAATAATGTCGAATTTTTACATATTATTATCCATGTTAGAAATATTGTATTACCAGTATTTTTACTTTATCTTTTGTTAGAAAAGATTTTACTATTGCCAGATAGCAACATGGCTTTAAAAATAATAAAAACTACATTTTGGATTTTACTGATTCATTTTATTTTAAAAACAGTTAATTCCATACTTTTTTCCGATACTTTTAAATTTCAAGAACGCATACCTAAATTATTAATTGATTTTATACGAGCTTTTCTAGTTTTATTCGGAATTGCTTTAGTTGCTGCTGATGTTTGGGGAGCTGATTTAGGTAAATTATTAGCAGCTCTCGGAATGGGATCATTAGTACTTGGGTTAGCGTTGCAAGATGTCCTAGGTGGTTTATTTTCTGGTATTGCTTTGTTATCAGCCCGACCTTTTAGTGTTGGAGATTGGATTCGAATTGGGGAAGTTGAAGGACAGGTTAAAAATGTTGACTGGCGTGCTGTGTCTTTAAAGACAAGAGATAATAACATTGTTATGATTCCAAATGCTGTCATTGCCAAAGGAGAGTTTAAAAATTTTAATAGACCAACTCCAAAGCATCGAGTACATATTCAGGTTAAATTTTCGCTTGAAAGCCCACCCAATCAAGTTATTCAAACTTTATTTACGATAATCGAAAATATCCCAGAAGCATTGAAAGAACCAAAACCAGATATTTATCTGTCTAGTTATGATACGTTTAAAGCATTGGTATATTACGAAATTTATTATTTTATTGAAAATTATGAATATAATGACTCTTATAAAAAAGTAATGGCACAAGTTTGGTATGCAAGTAAGCGTAACAGTCTTCGATTACATCCAGAACAAGCTGATTATCCATTAATTACAACTGATGACATACTTGCTAAATTAAAAAATCTTAATGTATTTGATATAAGTAATGATGATTTTTATCAATTGGCACAAAATGCTAAACTTGAGAGTTATGGTATAAAGGAATGTGTTTTAAGGAAAAATAGTATAAGTACATGGTTTTATATAATTGCAGACGGTGTTGCGGAACAGCATAATGATGCAAGTGAATACGATAAACCAGTAATAACTTATAGTTTAACTGCTGGTGATTTCTTTGGTTTTTCTGGTATGATTGACGAGAATCATGGTGAAAGTGTTGTTGCTATCACTGATTTAACGGTTATTGCTATTAAAATTGAAACTATTCGTAAAATGTTACATAGAAATCCACAAATTGCCGATTGCTTAGAGAGTGTTGTTAAAGCTAGAAGTGGGTTTGAGGTTTGAGTATTAAGAATTTAAACCTGTCAGGTTTTGAACAGTTGTTTCGGGAATGGAACACAGTGAATTCCCCAAAAATCACATTTTATTAAGAATCACTATAGACATTTATAAAAATACATTCGTGTGAAACCTGCGAGGTTTTGGAAACCTCGTAGATTTTAAGTGAAATTATTTATCTGAAAAAGTATATATATTAAATTTCCACATTAAAGTTTATTGAAAATATGACTATTATCAAAGCAGAAGACTTTATTCAAAGTATCGCTGATGCCTTTCAATTTATTTCTTATTATCATCCGGTTGATTATATTAAAGCATTAGAAGCGGCTCATGAACGAGAACAATCTGTTATTGCCAAAGATGCCATAACCCAAATTTTAGTTAATTCTCGCATGTGTGCGGAACAACATCGTCCTGTTTGTCAAGATACTGGAATTGCAGTAGTATTTTTAAAAATTGGTATGGATGTTAAATGGCAAACCAACATGAGCGTTACAGACATGGTTAACGAAGGAGTACGGCAGGCCTATAATTATTCTGGTAATCCATTACGAGCTTCTATTTTAGCTGATCCAGCTGGAGGTCGGACAAACACTAGAGATAACACTCCGGCAGTTATACATATGGAAGTTGTTTCTGGCAACAAAGTAGAAGTGAAAATTGCTGCTAAAGGTGGTGGTTCGGAAAATAAATCCAAATTAGTTATGCTTAATCCAAACGATAGTATAGTGGATTGGGTTCTTGATATAATTCCTACAATGGGGGCTGGTTGGTGTCCACCCGGAATACTTGGTTTAGGTATAGGTGGAACGGCTGAAAAAGCTATGTTATTGGCTAAAGAAGCATTGATGGCACCGGTTAATATCCATGAATTACAAGAACATGGTGCTAATAATACTATTGATCAATTACGGTTAGAGTTATACGATAAAATCAATGCTTTAGGTATTGGGGCTCAAGGTTTAGGTGGTTTAACTACTGTGTTGGATGTTAAAATTTTGGATTATCCGACTCATGCTGCCTCGCTTCCAGTGGCAATGATTCCTAATTGTGCTGCTACTCGCCATACTCATTTCACACTGGATGGCAGTGGATTAGCTGATTTAGTTCCGCCTAGTTTAGAAAATTGGCCTAAAATAACTTGGCAAGCTAGTACTAATACTAGACGAGTTAATCTTGATAATGTTACTAAAACAGATATTCAACAGTGGCAAGCAGGAGAGAGTTTATTGCTGTCTGGTAAATTGTTAACTGGTCGTGATGCTGCTCATAAAAAAATTATGGAGTTAATCAATCAAGGTCAACCGTTGCCTGAGGGTTTGGATTTTAATGGACGTTTTATTTATTACGTTGGGCCAGTGAATGCTGTGAATGAGGAGGCTGTTGGCCCAGCTGGACCGACAACAGCAACTCGTATGGATAAGTTTACTGATATGATGTTGGAAAAAGTTGGCATTATCGGTATGGTTGGCAAGGCAGAACGAGGTCCTCAAACGATTGAGTTAATTAAAAAACATAAGGCTGTTTATTTGATTGCTGTTGGTGGAGCTGCTTATTTGGTATCAAAAGCAATTCGTTCTGCTCGTGTGTTAGCTTTCCCAGAGTTGGGAATGGAAGCTGTGTATGAGTTTGAAGTTAAGGATATGCCGGTGATGGTGGCTGTTGATAGTATTGGTGAATCAATTCATCAAAAAGGTCCAGCAGAATGGAAAGTTGTGAACTTATAGTTGTTTCGGGATTCTTTAACTAGTCAATACCTTCGCCAAATAGATAGTTATTTCGGGAATGGAGCAAAGCGGATTTCCCGAAACTCCTATATTACTTTGGTTTCTGGAAAATCGTACCTCATTTCTGAAACAACAATTTTGGTATTGGCGAAGGTATTAACTAGTGGAAACGTTTTTAAAATATGGTTAAATTCCTCAGTAGAGACGCAATGCTTTGCGTCTATATTGGAATATTATTTTTTCTCTTTAAATGGGATAGGATTTACGCATTGACGGGTATAATAAAATATGAATTATATTAAAATCATATAGTTATTACAATATAAATTAATAATTAATGTGATTTTTTATAACTATTTGTATTTTAATAAATTCATAAAATGAACATTTTGTCAATGCGTAAGTCCTATGGGAGTCTAAAAAATCTGAACAGTTGCTTAATAGCAGTTTGATGAAGAGGGGTCAAGCTACGGCCTGACCCTGAGTGTTGGACTATGCCCTCCTTCTTCACCCAACACAAGCAGAAATTTGAGGAGACTTGAGTTTACGCTTGATATATCTAGCTAATGATTGTATGACTTAGTTTATCATTTTTCCGATTTCATACATGTCAAAAACTTGATAGTCGAATTACGCCAAAAATTATCAATGCCCGGATTATTGAGTGAAGTCAAATCGTATTGAAATTATTATGGTATTGTGATATATCACTACTTTTTGCAGAACTACCAAAACGCCATACTTTTTTATCGACAGAATTTGTTATAATCAGAAAAATTTGACGTATACAAAAAAAATGACTACATTTAATTAATATAAACCTTAAATTTAAAATATCAGGAGTAGAACCTAATGATAGTTAAAAATAGAACTCCAAAAGTATATATTCCATCTACAGATAAATTGGAACATAATCCTTTTAGAGAAGAAAACTCTCGTTTAAAAACAGATATTTCAAGATTAAAAATTGAAAAATCTAAGTTACGAGAAGAAAATTCAAAGTTAAGAACTGAAAACTCTAAACTAAGAACTGAAAGCTTGCAACTAAAAGAAGAAGTACATTTAACTAATCTTGAATTGAAAGAAGCTCAAGAACATTCTGAGTTGATGGATATGGAATTTGCAAAAAATAATGCTTTATATCACTTACTAGAAGAAGAGCATTTAAGAGTTCATTTAGATTAAAGTGAAGAGTATTATTTATAGCATTTCCCGATTGGATAAACCACAGTTATATTAAGCAAGAATCTGATATTTTTATAGATTTTAATTAATAATTAAGCATTCATAATTAAGAATTGCTATAGCAAGCACGAGAACCGATGTTCAATGGGATTATATTTGGAACAATTGTGATAATCACATAGGTGTTCGGGATTTACCAGAAATGTAATATTTAATTGTGAATTGGTGAATGAAAAATGGTTAATTATTAATGATTTTGACTTTCATTAACAATTAATTATTCACAGTTAACCATTCACAATTA
>JAUCGL010000324.1 GCA_030378105.1 Candidatus Halobeggiatoa sp. HSG11
TATTAAATAATTCATTTTGGAGGGACTCAAAAGAAGTGTATGCAGAAAAAGGCATCCATTCATACTTCATTTTTCTCCACAACATTTCAATAATATTCAATTGAGGTGAATAAGGAGGAATTGATATGGTATACAGTCCAAGTTGTTCCCAATCATGTTGATGAGCCAAGAAAAAATCACTTGTATGCCAAGGTGCATTATCAATCAAAACATAGGTAGGTTTATCAATTGTTTGAACAAAATTTTCAAAACAAGTAACAACAACATCTGTATTCACACTACCTTCAAATACAAAAGACTCAAACTGACAGTCATGGTTAATAAATCCAAGCACATTCAAACTATTGCTACGAGAAGAAGGTATTTCAATATACGTACCTATTTCTTGCCAAGCATATGGAACACATGGTTGAAGATTAAAACCAGATTCATCAAAATAATATACGTTAATTTCTCCCTGTTTTTCTTTAATGAGTAGTTCTGCTACCATTTTGACTGCTTTTTCATATTCTTTTTGGTTCCTTTTGTTTTTTAATGTTTTTTTATGCGCTTCCACTTTAAACCAGCACGTTTACATATCCTTTTAAGAGTTTCCTTGCAAATTGACAAACCTGTTTCACGAGATAATTCGGCCAATACTTTCTTGATACTTCTTGGGTTTTCCTGAATTTTCTCAACAGCTTTTTGTTCTTGTTCGACAGAAAGCTTCCTTGGACGACCACTTCTATGTCTTTCTATTAATCCAATTATCCCAATACTATCCCATACTCGCAACCAACGCGACACACTCTGTCTGCATCCTCCCAATATTCTTATTATATTTGGAATCGAATAACCCTGTGATGATAGCAAAATACTATGGGCACGTTTCCTGACTATTGGTATTGGATGATGGGTCTGCATATTTTCTAACGTAAGTCTTTCTGAGTCTGTTAATGGATTGACAAATAACATGTTTTTATGTTCTCTTGTAGTGGATGGTTTGAAATTTTATCTGATTATAGTATATCATATTTTTTGTTAAAATACTTTTGTGTATCTACAT
>JAUCGL010000325.1 GCA_030378105.1 Candidatus Halobeggiatoa sp. HSG11
TTTTTAATTCGTAACATAACTATATATTTTTAACCATTGACTATCTGTTAAATTCGCATTTGACATTTGATTTTTCTCAGGAGACACAAGACATTCTTTATTTTACAACAAATGTCAACACAACCTAGGCCTCAAATACCTAGTAAGTTTAATACTATATATTGTAGGGCTACCCATATTTTTAAACCTCAGCTAGTCGCAAACTATTCGACTTCGGCTTCACCTCTCCATGTCTCGCAGCATCAGATAAATAATTTCACAAAAAAACTACGAGGTTTCCAAAACCTCGCAGGTTTCACACAAATGTATTTTTATAAATGTCTATAGTAGATTATAAAGGATGTAATTTTGTCCCATTCCCAACGGCCTCGTTGGGAATGCATGTCAAAACACTCCAGCGTCAAATTAAAGGAATCTTATTCTGAGGAGTTCTGCAAAGATTTCAGGAAACACCACTGCTCCGCTGAACTGTTTCTTTTTTATGAGTGTTGCAAGAAACTCCCAAAACCTTTTTAATTACTACGCCAAGGTGGTAAAATTGGTTCTCTTGGAAAACCTTCTACTTCAAAAAAAGCAGTTCCAGTTTTCTGTCCTTTATTTTCATCGGTACGTAAAGTTAAAGGGTACCCAAGTATAGGTTCTGCCAATTCAGACACAGTTAATTCCACCATAGCATGACCATAATCATCATTAAAAAATAAATCCTCATTAGTAACATTAATCGCAATTGTTATTGGATGGTTAGGTTTGGCAGAAAAAACACTACTTATCCCTATAATACCAGTAGTTGTAGAACCGTGATTAGCATCAACCTTGTCATTGTAAATTGCCTGTTTACCATTCAAAAATACACTGACAATATTGTTTTGGTCATTAACATTTATCCAAGTTATTTTAGTCAGTTTTAACCGTAATCTAAGTATATTAGTTGGATCAATTTGACTGAGATAATTTTTATAGTCAGTGACTTCTCGTCGCATATTACGTAATGGAGCTTCCTGTAAATATTTTTGAATATACTCCAAATTGTGATTTTTAACTACTT